>DASVGS010000530.1:0-8459 GCA_036379435.1 Ignavibacteriaceae bacterium | reverse complement strand
ATAACAATATGAGCTCCTAATCTTATTGGCGAAATTATAATGGGACTGAAAGTGTTATCAACCATTAACTTTATGTTATGTTGATTTGCAATTTTAGATAGCTTTGGAATATCAGCAACTTCCAGCAGAGGATTGCTTACAGATTCACAATAAATAACTTTTGTCTTTTTTGTTATTGCAGATTTTACGGCATTCAAATCCTGCGGATTAACAAATTTTACAGTAATTCCGTATTTAGGTAAAAAGTTTTTGAAGAACGCGTAAGTACCGCCGTAAATTGTTCTGCTTGAAATTATTTCATCCCCGGTGCTGCATAATTGTAAAATTGCACAACTAATTGCTGCCATTCCCGATGCGGTAACAATTGCTGCTTCAGAACCTTCCAACTTAGCAAGTGCATCTGCAAGGTATTTATTTGTTGGATTCCAATGTCTTGAGTATAAAAAACATCCTTCTATTTCGTGATCAAACAAATCGTTCATCGTTTGCGGATTAAGAAATGTATATGTTGATGAATCTGTAATTGATGGATTAACATCACCGTACTCACCAAAAACCAAATAGTCCTGAATTTCACTGCTGGGATCGTAATGATGCATCTCGTTACCTCTTTCTTTAACTCTAATCAACGAATAAACTTTTTTAATTTTCTATTGTTAAATTACTACTAACTAAAGAATTTATTTATCAATTATTGATGATCATGAACCAAAAACAATTAGCCGCAGAAAAATCTATTGAGTTTATTAAAAACGGAATGACACTTGGGCTCGGAACGGGTTCAACTGTTTACTTTCTTGTAAATAAACTTTCATCATTAATAAAACAAGGATTAGACGTAAAATGTGTTTCAACTTCCAGGCAGACCACTGAATTGGCTGAAAGCTTAGGTATTAAAATTATAAATATTAATATGGTTGGTAAAATTCATCTGACCATTGACGGAGCTGATGAAGTCGATCCGAATTTAAATGGGATTAAAGGCGGAGGCGGTGCACTTTTGTTTGAAAAAGTTACTGCTACAGCCTCTGAAAAAGTCATATGGATTATTGATTCATCAAAATATGTAAAGCAATTGGGGGCATTTCCTTTGCCTGTGGAAGTGATACCCTTTGGATCAAATCATATATTTAAAAAATTTTCTGAAGCAGGATACAATCCAAGAATAAGAAAAATTGGTGAAGATATTTATTTGACCGATTCCGGAAATGAAATTATTGATCTGCGGTTAAATGCAATTAAAGATTCTGTAAAACTTGAAAACGAAATTAAAATGATACCGGGAGTGGTAGAAGTTGGACTATTTAATAACATTGCGGATACAGTTATAATAGGAAGAGAAAACTCAACTGAAATTTTATTTCGAACCTGAGCAAAAAGTTAAAATCTAAACTATTTGTCTGTTTCTAATTTTTTTAATTCCTGTGATACTTTTCTGGAATTTATAAATCCAAATACTAACAGTGCTGCTAAAAATAAAACTACACTTATTTCCGTAAAACCCATTTTACCAATCCTTTATTATTAATTTGTACTGAAAAAATTTGCAATCATAATGCCATTTTAGCAGCACTAAAAACTTCTGGAAATCCTATTATATAAAAGAAATGAAACGAAATAATTTACCATCATGTAATTTTTACTTATTATCTGATAACTTAAAATTAGAAAAATCAAGTATTCAGGAAGCACTAATTAAGTAATAATTTTTTCTCACTACGAAGTTTTTGAAGTGTCTGACGATAGTTTGATAAATCATTTTGGCATTTAAAACAATTACAATTTTGCTCCTCCATTTCACTAATCCTGAACAATAGTTCAGCATATACCTTTATCCAGTATTCCGGATCATTTTCTAAAATCTCTTTTCTGAATAATTGTGATCGGAAGCTTTTCTTTTTCATACCATACAAATGTATGGAAATTAAAAGATTTAGTAAAGTAAGTATAATTAATTTTGATGTGCTGGCTTTAAAAGATCATTTATTTCTTTAACAGGATTAAATGTAGTGTTTGGAACCTCTACAAAAACCGTTATCCAATCTGCCATACTTCCATTCCAAAGGCCAGGTAATTCTAAAGCTTTTAACTCAATCCCGTGTTTAAATTTTTTGGTAATTATTCCACTTTGATGATCAACAAATTTATGCAGATCAAAATTATCGCCTTTATAATTTCTTAATCCACATATCAAATCAACAGGATTAAAATGAGTTGATTGCTTAAATACAATTTTCTGCTTTTCATCATTAGCATCAATCTGAGCATGTTCAACAATTTGCAAAGTTAAATTTCCATTCTCTCCTTTTACCCAAAAAGGACCGCCGCCCGGTTCGCCTTCATTTTTAACCATTCCACAAACCCTGATTGGTCGATTCAGCCGATCAAACAAAAATTTATATTTTTTTTCATCATCCAAACTTTTATAATCCGCAGGTTTGATTGAGAGCAATTTGCTTTCTGCAAACTCAAAAATCTCATTAATAACTTTTTCATCAAGTGATTTTTTCTCAATTAGATTAAGATATTCAAAAACCTGGTTTTGCAATTTTATTAAATATCCTATCAATAATTTTTTGTACAAGATTGTATCATCACCAAGAGATTCAACCGATAAATTGTCTATATTCTTTATAATTACAATGTCAGCTTTTAAATCATTCAAATTTTCTAATAATGCTCCGTGGCCGCCGGGTCTGTGAATTATGTTGCCTGAATTATCAAAAAGTATTTTATTCTCAATATCAACAGCAATTGTATTTGTAGATTTTTTTTGATGTGAATATGTTACATCAATTTTAGTGTTTCGTTTTGCAAGTTTAATTTTTAATTCGTCAATAATCGATAAGAAGAGCTTTGTATGTTCTTCTGAAATCGTAAAATGTATTCTTATTTCACATTTATTATTCTGTAATAAATTAATAGTTTCATAAATCTGTTCTTCAAAAGCTGTTCTTGTTTCGTTTTTATAACTATGGAATTTAACTGCACCTTTTGGTGTTGATGAATAATTAAGTCCTGATTCATTCAAGATTACATTCAATATATCATATGGAGAATTCTTTATTAATTCTTCAATCCCCTCATCATCAACGTCTAAAACAATTTTCAAATCATTATAAAAAGCAAATTTTTTCAGATTCACTAAAAAATCCAGAACGTAACTAAAATTTTTATTGCTATCTGATTCTTTTTTAATATCATTTAAAGAATAACCCTTAATTAAGTCAAATGCAGAATGAAGTTTATAAAACATGCGTGAAGCTGCTCCGGATGCTGGTACAAATTTCATAATTCTATTTTGATTTGAAGCAAGATTAAAATTTTTTATCAAATCATTATGTTCTTCTTTTGCGATGGTTACTATTCCATCATTAATTGTACACGGTTTAACAAGCACAGGAATTTTTACTCCCTGCTGGAAAAGATATAATTGCTCCTCAATTTTTTTTATTGAAATTAGATTTGGGTTAGTTAATGAGATTTGTTGTTGTACTTTTTTTAGCTCTTGTTGTATTCGGTTCATTTTAAAAATCTATATGTTGGATTTTACCACTTGGATCAGAATTCAATTCTTTAAAATTAATTTTATCTTCTTTGTAAAATAATAACAGTCTTAGTGCCATTTTGTAAGTTTAAATCTCCACCTTCAAAGTTATAACGTGTTACTTGTTTAACAGCTTTCAAAAAATCCTGTTCTGTACTTTCAGGACAAAACATTTTTGTCATCGATCCAAGATCAAGCAAAATAGATGTATCCGTTATTTTGTATGATCCTGTAAAATTATTACAACCTGTTGAACCAAATAATTTTCCATTCTTCTCAAAAATCAAACTCGGTACACTTTTTCCTGTTGAGTTGTCATCAAAGGATTTACCCAATAAATATTTAACATCCCAGCCTTTGCCGCTTAGTTCAGAAGTTACGTCTCCGCTGCTGCAAGAAGTTATCAAAACAGCAATAAAACTAATAATTAATACAACTTTCATTTATAATTAACCTTTCATCAGAAATATCTGATTGTTACAATTAAAATATGTAAAAACAATATTTAATTATCTGTAACTTAAGATATTAGCAGCAAAAGCCCAATTATAAAATATTGTAACAACCTGTACTATGATAATTATTATACTTTATAGAAACGCAATTACAATTTTAAACTTTGAATGGTTATTTTTGAAATATGAAAAAATCAAATCCAAAACTTAATACCAGTTACAAACCAGATTGGGTACAAGAGAATTCGGGTGATGAATTTGCTGTGCGGGTTGTAAAAGGTGTATCAAGACAGCAGCCGGATTTAAATAAAAATCATAAATTATTTAAACGAAAAAATCTATCTGTTGATGAATATGTCAATGGAGTAATCAATTCAGATAGAAATATTCTTGCCCGTGCAATAACATTGATTGAAAGCAACAATCCCAGACATCATGATACTGCCCAGGAAGTTTTGAAAAAATTATTACCACTATCGGGTAAATCTCTTAGAATAGGAATTACAGGTGTACCTGGTGCCGGAAAAAGTACTTTGATTGAAATGCTTGGATTGCACCTTATAAAACAAGGACATAAAGTTGCAGTGCTTACTGTTGATCCAAGCAGTACAGTAACCAAGGGCAGCATACTTGGGGATAAAACCCGGATGGAAAAACTTTCAAAAGAAAAAAATTGTTTTATTCGTCCTTCCCCATCCGCTGGAAATCTTGGAGGAGTTACCAGAAAAAGCCGGGAGACAATTACAATTTGTGAAGCTGCAGGATTTGATATTATACTAATTGAAACTGTTGGTGTTGGACAAAGTGAAGTTACTGTTCGATCAATGGTTGATTTTTTCTTACTGGTTTTAATTGCTGGTGCTGGAGATGAACTGCAAGGTATTAAACGCGGGATAATGGAATTAACAGATGCAATACTGATAAACAAAGCAGATGGTGATAATGATAAGAAAGCAAAAATTGCAGCATCTGATTGCAATAACGCTCTTCATTATTTGCAGCCTGCCACAAAAGGATGGCAAGCAAAAGCATTTACAGGATCAGCATTGACCGGGAAAGGAATTCCTGAACTTTGGGATGTGATAAAAAAATTCGAAACCTTTGTTAAACAATCTGGACTTTTTACGCAGCGCAGAAAGGAACAATCAATAGAATGGGTTTTTAGAATGATTGAGGAAAATTTGCGTGATGAGTTTTATAACAATGAGAAAGTTCAAAAATCAATTGCCGCCATAAAAGAAGAAATTACAAAAGATAAAATAACCCCAACACTTGCTGCTGAAAAACTACTAAAGATTTACAATTCATAACTCAGGGTGATTACTACAATCACCCCGAGTGAAACCATCTATTTCATCAGAATCATCTTACGGCTTTCAACAAAGTTGTCAGCTTGTAAAGTATAAATATAAACTCCGCTGGAAAGTTTACCTGCATCAAAATGTACGTTGTATAACCCAGCCTGTTTTTGTTCATTAACCAATGTTGCTATTTCATTTCCAAGTATATCGTAAACTTTTAAAGTTACTTTACTTTGCTTTGGTAAATTATATGCAATAATTGTAGATGGATTAAATGGATTTGGATAATTGGGTAATAATGCAAACTGTTCGGGAACTAATTTAAATTCATTCTCAATACCAGTAGGCATAGAATTCATCCAGTTATCAATTATATAATCGTAATTTGAAAATGAAGCATTTGTGTTAAATCTATAAGGTCTTCCGGCGATGTAAATAAAGGTTCCTTCATTTTCTTTATTGATTCTAAAGCCTGCATAAAATGTATTTGAAGTCAAATCATCAAAAATCAATCTTGCTTCTGATGTTTCAGAAAGTGATACAAGGTGAACTAAAGAATTAGCTGAAGTTGAAGACATTGTTACTAAATTTGAATCCAGAGCAACAAGATCAGTTACAGTTAAATCTCCAGTAACAGCACTGATGCCGCAATAATTTCTAAGTTGTGTATCCAGATAAGTGGAACCTAATCTGGTTGCGAGCAGAAAATTTCCTCCGCTTTGAACATACTCTAAAACTTGCGCCGGATCGTAAAATGCAATATCACCGCCATAATTATTGCCTATCCAAATTACTTTATTATAAAGATTTAAAACTGAATTAGGAATATTTCTATTAAAAAGATTTATGTTTTGAATATTTGGATTCGAACTGTAATTAAATCCCTGGTCCCCAAATAAATCCCATACATCAACTGCATGATTTCCAAAGCAGGCAGAGTTATTATAAAAAGAAGTCATCTCAGCAGGATAGGTAGCATATTCAATTCCATTAACCACAAGGATGCTTGATGATGATGAAATTACATTAATAAAATCTGGTAGTATTCTGGTATATTGATTTATTCCATCACTAACTGTTAAAGAAACAGTAAAGGAACCTTCTGATTGATACATAAAACTTGGGTTTGGTTCCTGAGAATCAATGTTTCCATCATTGTCAAAATCCCAGGCCCAGGAGTTGATAGTTGTGGAGTCAGTTGAAGAAGAATAATCTTCAAATGTTACCTCAAATGGCAAGGCTCCTAAATTTTCCTGTACCTGAAATGCTGCATTCAAATCATTTGAGAATTCAACATCAGCAGTTGCGGATTGATAAACAATTTTGTTTGCATCGCTTTGAATGAATGCAACCACTGAAAGTGCTGACATATCTACTTCTTGCAAAAATTGTGTTCCGGGAATAAAAGAAAATTCATATTCAACCGATGCACCCGGATCTGGAATTGTGATTAGTGTGCCTTTTCCATCCGGTAACATTTTACGAGTGACATTATGAAACAGAGTTTCACCATTATTGCAACAAGTTAAACAGGTTCTATCAACTGTTAGCTCTGTAAGTGCAATACGTAATTTTGTATCTGTAAAGATTGTATTATCAGATGGATCCCGGGTAATAATAACTTTAACATTAAGTACATCATTTGAAAATCTTACAGGAATTATTTCTATTTGAAATGGCGAATATGAGGCATTGCCAGCATTAACAGCACCTTCCAAAGCAGCCTGACTTACAGAAATTGTAGTACCATTAACATCTATCCACGGCACTGAATTTACGGCATAATATCCACGTCTTGTATTATTATCAACAGCATTTAGTAAATGCATTGGGTCTGTTGGGGATGGCCAATCTACATTATAAATTACATGCGTAATTGCCCTGTTATTAATTAAATTTGCAGTTGTTGCATTATACCATGAATTATTTGCAACAGCACATGGTCCGCATGAGCAATTGGTAAATCTTTCAACCAATGAAAGTTTATCATAAGAATAGCTTGTACCAATAAAAGCAAAAAAGAACATTAATAGTAAAATTTTCTTCATAGCACGCACTCCTGTAATTTGGTTTCAAATATTTGTTAGGTGAATTTGCACAAAAAATCATTACTTGGCAAATAAAAATTATTAATAAGCTGATTAATTTTTAATCGTAAAATATTAAAAGGGTACTTTGTACCCTTATTCATCATTAAAAATGATGTGAGTAATAAATGTTCTAAATATCTTTTATAGTTGGTATATCTGAAAAGTTAAGAACTCATTCTCAACCAGCTAAAAACCTCAGACCATTTGGGTTTTTTACCGGTTAACAGAATTCCTATCCGATAAATTTTTCCAGCCAATTTAAATATCCCGATAAGAACAACAATATTTATCACTACAGAAAGAAATATCTGCCAGACTGGAACTTCAACCAAAATCATTCTGGCCGGCATAACAAGTAATGATGAAAATGGTACAAGCGAAGCCACTAATGCAAAGGTACTTTGTGCATTTGATTCCAAACCAAGTGCTATAAAAAAAGGAATCATTATCAACATTAATAACGGCCATACTCCCGATTGTGCATCCTGAGGATTATCAAATATAGCACCTACCGTTGCGTAAAGCGCAACATAGGTTATTAGAGCAATTGTATAATTGAAAAGAAAATAAAAAATAAACCCGATACTCATCTGAGGCATTAACTCGGGTGGAATGAAAAACCAGCTTGTAGATATCAACAACACAACCGGACTTAACCAAATAGACATTTGCAATACTTCAATAATTACTGTTCCTAAAATTTTACCCGCCATCAGTTCAGTACTGCTTGCAGAAGAAAGAAGAACTTCAACTATTTTATTACTTTTTTCTTCAACCACTGCATTCATTGTCATTGAGCCCGAAAATATCAATGCCATGTATAACAGGAACACAAACAAAACCATTGCAATCCTGTTTCCGTAACCTTCCTGTGCAACCTTTTCATCTGATGAAACTCTAAAACCTTTAATATCAACATCTTTTCTTGCAAACTTAATTTCATCTTCTGTTAATAGTCTTCCGGCAAAATATATTTCTACCAAAGCTTTATTTATCGATGGTTTGATTTTATAAAATAAAGATGAATTATTTGGATTTGAGGAATAATATTCAACTTCTTTTGATT
>DASVGS010000529.1:0-2746 GCA_036379435.1 Ignavibacteriaceae bacterium | reverse complement strand
AACAGGATCTGTTTTCATATATCCTACAGACACCATCTATGGATTTGGAGGCAACCCGTTTAATGAAGCAACTATTAAAAAGATCAGTGAAATTAAAGGCAAGATAAACTGGAGACGTTATATATTCCTCATTTCCGATCTTGAAATATTAAAAAGTTATGCGGATATAACATCCGAAAGATACCTGGATTTTCTCCTGTCCATCTGGCCAAATCCTGTTTCAGTGATTTTAAAATTTAACAAAAAATATCAGGATATATTTAAATCTGAAACAGGTGCTTTCAGAATACCTAACCACAGGTTTTGCTTTAAATTAATTAATGAACTGAAGATGCCTTTGATATCAACCAGTGTGAACAGAACCGGCAATGAACCAATGAACGATCCATCTCAGATAATACAGGAATTTTCCGAAGAAGTGGATGCTATATTCTATTCGGATAAAAAATCCTTTTTTGAGGCATCAACACTTATAGATTTGAGCAAAGAGGAACCTGTACTGGTAAGGGAGGGCAGAATTAAATTTGTAGAATTAATGAAAAAGCTGAGTTAGATTATATATTATATTTAGAAAAAAATGATAAAGATCAAAAAGCTAAAAAAATTTTCTGTCGTTGTTGTTCCGGAAGAAACATCAAATACTCCGCGCTCAATAAAAATTTCATTTGTTAGGTTGATGACCTACATTGGAATATATAGCCTGTTTATTTTCTTACTTGGATTTTATGTGATAAGTTTTACTCCACTCAGTGAAATTTTGTTTCCTTATTCATTACGGCTCACTGATTCAGATAAAAAGAAAGTTGAGATATTAAACAACAAAGTATTATTTCTTGCAAAGGAAATTGAATCATTAAAATCTGTTAACCAAAGATTAAAATTTGCAATAATGTTGGGTGACTCCTCGCTGCTTGATAAACCGGTTGAAAAGAAAGATACTTTAGCAAATAAGCCACCGATGGATGGAAATATTTTGAGCGTTTTTTTAAAGTTGTTTGATAAAATAATGAAGGATCAAAATGAAGAAATTTACTTTATTTCTCCCGTTGAGGGTTTTATAAGTAGATATTTTGAGCCTGAACGAGGACATTTTGGTTACGATTATGCTATGAAAGAAAACAATCCTATTTTTGCATCAGCCGGGGGATATGTGGTTTTTTCTGATTATACAACTAGTTACGGATATACGATTATTATCAATCATGCAGAAAATTATGTTACAAAGTATATGCATTGCGCATCGCTGGTTAAAAAAGAAGGAGACTCAGTAAAGCAGGGTGAACTGATAGCGTTAAGTGGTAACTCCGGAACTGAGTCATCAGGTCCACATCTTCATTTTGAAATTTGGAAGGATGGTAAAGCAATTGATCCATCAAAAGTGTTAATTAAATTTTAGGAGTTTTAATTTGAAAACTAAATCAAACGGGAGTTCTATGGAAGAAGTAACAATTATTAGCAGTGGCGTTGTTATAGAAGGCAAAGTTTCCAGTAATGGTAACGTCCGTGTTGACGGAAGTATTAAAGGAGATATCACCGCTCAGGGAAATCTTACGGTTGGAGAGCACGGAAGCATTCAGGGACAGCTTACCGGTGAAACTGTTTCAATCGGAGGTAAAGTTGAAGGTACTGTTAATGCCAAAGAAAAACTGGTGCTGGAATCTAAAGCAATCCTTAAAGGTGATCTGTTAACTAAAATTCTTGTGGTTGAAGCAGGTGCTGTTTTTGAAGGAAAAAGCACTATGAGCAGCCAATCTACGTTTAAGCCGGTCAATAAAGGAGAATGAAATGGAGCAGAAACCGGAAGATAATTCCGGGTTTGCTAAATCATTTAGAGATGTTGGTCCTTATCTTGGTTTAGGTCTGCAGCTTGCAATAACAATTATTGCCGCAGTTTTACTTGGCAGCTGGCTTGATGATAAATTTCATCAAAAATATACATTTACTTTGATATTTGCATTTTTAGGGATAGGTGTCGGTCTTTATAATTTGATTAAAACAGTAAACTATTTAGACAAGCAAAGTAAATCGAAGGATGAAAAAAAATAAAATATTTTACTTTATTGGAATCATCCCGATTGTCTTTTTTATTGGCATCTTTATTTTCTACTTTACAGGTAAAATTGAAGCGGATATTTTCTATAGTCTCCTTTACGGATTTATCTTTTCCTCTCTCAACTTAATCTCTGGCGTTTTGGCAATTCGATGGGGTTTAGATAAAACTGACAATTTGTTCCTTATTATAGTGTTTGGAGGACTTGTTGCCAGATTATTATTTATGTTTGCGCTGATTGTAATAGCACTAAAATTCTTGTTTGTTAGACCCAATTCTTTTATCTTTACAACCTTTATTTTCTATTTCTACTATCTCGTAGTAGAGATTTATATACTTACACAAAAAAAGAATATAATAATCAAGACGAAAAATGATTGATTCGACTTCAACACAAATAATTGTTGATAGCCTCAAAACTACTAAGGCCTCATCCGGAAGTGATTGGATTTTACATCACGTAATGGATGGAAATTATCTTGATTTTTCACCTTTTTTTAAGTTATATCTACCGCATTTTGAATTTATGGGTTTGGATATTTCTATTACCAGACATGTAATTTTTATGTGGCTTGGATCTCTTATCCTTTTTATCGTAATGACACGGGTAGCTAAAGCTTACAGATCATCTATGGTTCCAAAGGGATTTACAAATTTTTGGGAAATATTTATAATTTTTGTTCGTGATGAGATTGC
>DASVGS010000528.1:0-3002 GCA_036379435.1 Ignavibacteriaceae bacterium | reverse complement strand
AGCTTTCCTTTTTCAAAAACCAATTCAACAGCTTTGTTATGATCAATAACATAAATCCAATCCCTAACATTCATTCCATCTCCGTAAACCGGCAGTTTTTTATTTTGCAATGCATTTAAAATCATTAATGGTATTAATTTTTCCGGAAATTGAAGAGGACCATAATTATTTGAACATCTGGTAATGACAACGGGCAGTCCGTATGTATGATGGAATGCCTGCACCATCATATCTGCAGAAGCTTTACTTGCTGAATAAGGACTGTTTGGTGATATCGGAGTTTTCTCTGTAAACAAACCGCTTGCACCCAGACTTCCATAAACTTCATCAGTTGATATTTGTAAAAATCTTTCCACCTCAAATCTTCTCGAGGCTTCAAGCAATACATTTGTGCCAATTACATTGGTTCTGAAAAATATTTCTGAACCTGAAATACTTCTGTCAACGTGGGATTCTGCCGCAAAGTTAATTACATATTTAATTTTATATTTTTCAAAAATGTAGTTAACTAATTCAGAGTTTGTAATATCACCTTTAATAAAAGTGTAATTTTTATTTGATTCAACTTCACTTAAATTTTCAAGATTACCGGCATAAGTAAGTTTATCAAGGTTCACAATAAAATAATCATCTCTTGATCTTAATATGTAGTTAATAAAATTACTACCGATAAAACCTGCACCGCCTGTTACTAATATTTTTTTCATAATTAAAAAGAGAAAAATCCCGCAAAAATTCCTGCTTGAATAAAAAATCCATCAGCTTTTAAATCAGATGGAATGCCATTTATTGATTGATCATTTTCAGTTTTCCAATCACTGCCAAAAGTTAATTGATATCCTGCCCCTATCCTTAAAGATATAAATCTGTAGATTGGAAAATCAGCGTTAAGAGTGGGAGTAAATGTCCAGTAACTATTTTTAATTTTCCTTGAAATATTTGTCGACCCGCCGTCATCTATTACATTCCATACATTTTCCCAGCTAAAGTTTCCATCATTTCTGAATAATTCAATTGTCATGTTTCCGGTTCCTATAATTGCACCAACAGAAACACCAATATTTTTAATAAAAGGTAAAGTATATTCTACGGTCAGTCCGCCGCCGCCAAGTGAATATATTGCTTCCCGATTGATTCCATTAACATTAGATGATTTTGAAACCGATCCGCCAAAACCCATACCGCCAACACGAAGATTTTTAACAAATCCAATATAAATATATCCCGCACCACCTGTGGTAAACATTCCACTTGTTGATAATTCAGGAATTCCGATTTCTTTAAGCTTTAGATTAATAGGATCTACATTTGGCATATACCATCCGCCCACAAATCCACCGCCGCCTCCAAACGGTGCATCAAAATATGTTGCAGATTGTGAATGAGCCTGATAATTAAGCGAGAAAGCGATAATTAAAGTAATTAAATATTTCATAATTGTTAGTTTGTTTCTTAATAAATTTACCAAAGTAAGTATGATTTTCAAAAAAAAGACTGTTAAAGCGCTTGTGAAAATAATATACTTGACAGACTTTTGTAGTGTAAATATCAATCAATAAAAATTATATGAAAATATTAATAACCGGAGGAAGCGGCTTACTTGGGCAATATTTAAATATTGCTCTGTCTTCCCGACACGACATTCTGTCTATTTATAATTCAAATTCAGGTAATTGCAAAGAGTACAATTCGATAAAATTAGATATTTGTGATAATGCATCGCTCATAAAAGTTTTTAATGATTTTAAACCTGATGTTGTAGTTCATACCGCTGCTTATTCAAAATCAATTTTATCTGATGGAATATCTCCCAAAAGTGTTTACGTTATTAATGTTGCCGCAACTAAACAAATTGCCGAACTATGTGGAAAGTTTAAATCAAAATTAATCTATACTTCAACAGACCTGGTTTATGCTGGTTATCGCGGCTCGATGTTAAAAGAAGATGCAAAACTGCTTCCGGCTTCATTGTATGCTGAAACAAAATTGATGGGTGAAGTAAAAATCCGGGAAACATTTGATAATTTTATTATTCTTAGAACTGCATTGTTATTTGGGTTTGGATTAAATCATTCGAAAAATCATTTTCAAAATATTTACTCAGATTTGCAGAATGGCAAAACGGTAAAACTTTTTACTGATCAATACAGATCACCAATTTCATTGATTGAGGCGGCACGAATAATATGTGAACTTGCAAGCAGTGATATAAAAACAGAAATAATAAATTTTGGCGGACTGGAAAGAGTTTCACGCTACGGACTTGGGGAACGACTTTGTGAGATTGCAAATTTTGATAAAAATCTTTTAACTAAAATTACAATGGATGATGCTACTGAAGTTGCAAAAGTTGAAGATGTTTCGATGAACACTAATAAACTTCGATCATTTGGATTCATTCAGAAAACACTTGATGAAATGATTTTAGAGACTATAAAAAAATAACTATGGTTCTAAAACCCTTAAAACAATTATTCCCGTATGTTTTTTAATTTTCTTTGCGTAATCACTCAAAGGTGTTTCAGTAATCTGAACTTTGCTGCCAACTAATGGTGCGTGAAGAAAATGAATTCTGCCATCATCCATTTTAAGTGCAATTCCAACGTGCCCAATATCCAAACCTTTATCGCTGGTAGTTAATGCAATTAAATCACCGGATTGAATTTTTGATTCTACTTTTTCAATATCATTTTCAGGAATGTAATAATATTGTCGGGAGTTAATTTCGGCTTCCTGTTTTTGTATGATTGGAATAAATGCGGGATTATCCTGTAACTGTTTATAGAACTTTGGATTTTCAGACATAAAGTTAACTTTAAATTTGATGGGCTTTCCGCCAATTTCCTCAGTTATGTCTTTTACTATTCCTTTTTGCTGGTTGTTATAAATCCAATCTGAAAAATAATGAAGACGTGACGGATACTTATCCAGTTTTCCATCTCTATATCTAATAAATGTTAACTCATTCTGATAATCCTGAAAACTTGTTTTACCTTTTTTTA
>DASVGS010000527.1:0-9149 GCA_036379435.1 Ignavibacteriaceae bacterium | reverse complement strand
ATTTCTAATTCACTTGCTGCAGATGTATATAAAAGAATGGGTGCAGTTAGAATAGTTCTTGCACGGGAATGTTCATTGAAAGAAATAAAAAAAATAAGAAGTAAAACTAATTTAGAAATTGAAGCATTTGTTCACGGTGCTATGTGCATTGCCGTTAGCGGAAGATGTTTTATGAGTCATCATTTGTTTGGTAAAAGTGCAAATCGCGGTGAGTGCATACAACCCTGCAGAAGGGAGTATGAAGTTTTTGATCCGGCAATAGGCAAGTCGCTTATTATCGGTGAAGATTATGTTATGTCTCCTAAAGATCTTTGTACAATTGAATTTATTGATCAGTTAATTGAAACTGGAATTGATTCATTCAAAATTGAAGGACGAAAAAGAGCTCCGGAATATGTTGCAAAAGCTGTTTCAGTTTATCGGCAGGCAATTGATCTTTACTTTAAAGGCAAACTAACAGAAGAAAAGAAGAAAGAATTATTAACTGAGCTTGAAAAAGTTTATAACCGCGGATTTTCATCTGGTTTTTATTTTGATGTGCCAAGCTCTAATGAATATTCTGGTGTTGAAGGCAGTAAGGCTACAACACGTAAATCTTATATCGGAAAAGTTTTGAATTATTATAAAGAAATTCAAGTAGCTCATATTCTATTGGAATCGGGAAAAATTAAGATAGAAGATGAATTATTAATTATGGGAGAAACTACAGGAGTTCTTGATATCAAACTGGAAAAATTTTCCGTAAATGATATTGAAAATTCAATTGCAAGCAGGGGTGATGAAATAACTCTAAAAGTTCCATCACTTGTTAGAAGAAATGATAAGGTTTACTTAATAGAAAATATTAAATAAAATTATTTTCTAACTCCTTATAAAATGAACTTTTTTAATCCCAAAACAGTTTATCTAATAAAAAGGAGAAAAAATGAACTGTCCTGTTTGTTCCGACACAAGTTTAGTTATTTCTGAAAGACAAGGTGTTGAAATTGATTATTGCCCTAAATGCCGCGGTGTTTGGCTTGATAGGGGTGAACTAGATAAAATAATTGAACGTACAAGTGAAGTGCTGGACAACGAACCCCCTCAAAATTTTGATAACAGAAAATACGATGATAAAAAGTATTATTCTGATAAGAGTTATGATGGCGATTATTACAAAAAAAATAAAAGGAAATCTTTTTTTAATGATTTGTTTGATTTTTAATATATGACGGGACTGGAAATAGTTTTATTCATTGTGGGTGGATTAGTAATGCTGTTTGTTGGCGCCGAAGGATTAATCCGTGGCAGTTCAAATCTTGCAATTAAAATTGGGATTACTCCACTTGTTGTAGGACTTACTGTTGTTGCATTCGGAACCAGTACGCCTGAATTAGTGGTAAGTTTAAAAGCAGCGTTATTAGGTAATAGTTCAATATCACTAGGTAATGTTGTAGGATCGAACATTGCAAATATAGCATTAATACTTGGTGTAGCAGCTCTAATAAAACCTCTTGATGTACATGCAAAAGTGATAATGAGAGAAATCCCAATTATGATAGGCTTAAGTTTATTACTTATCCTTTTCCTGATTGATGGAGAAATTAGTTTTATTGATGGATTAATTTTATTTATTGGTTTGATAGTTTATGTTGTAGTTAACGTTTTGATGGCACGAAAGGAAAAAAATTCGGAAGTAGATCTGGAGTTTAAAGAAGGATTAAAAAGTAAACTTGGAATTCCGGTTTCGATTATTTTAATGATTGCAGGATTAGGATTGTTAATACTTGGTGCTAATTTGTTTGTACAGGGTGCTGTTGCTATTGCCAGGTTATTTAATGTAAGTGATGCTATAATTGGATTAACAATTGTGGCGATTGGTACCAGTTTACCTGAACTAATCACTTCAATTGTTGCTGCTTACAAAAATGAGGCTGATATTGCAATTGGGAATGTTGTTGGCTCTAATATTTTTAATATTCTAGGAATACTGGGAATTACTGCGCTAATAATTCCCATTAGCTCTGCAGGTATAAGCTACATTGATTTAGGGGTAATGTTTTTAACTGCTCTTATTTTACTACCTTTAAGTAAAACAGGATTAAAAATTACAAGGTTAGAGGGAGCATTACTTCTTAGTGGATATGCAGGGTTTATATACTTTTTAATTCCATGATTTTTTAGATTGTAATTAAAAAGCAAATCATAACATTCATTTTATAAGATTACTTTTTTCCTTTAAATAAAGTTCCACGGCTTCATTAATTATACTATAGGCTTTATCCCGTCCAAGAAATTGTTCTACTACCACCTGCTTATGTTCAAGCTTTTTATAGTCCTCAAAAAATCGTCTTAGTTCAGTAACTGTATGCGGCGGTAATTCTGAAATATCGTTTATATAATTTACCGCCATATCATTATATGCAACTGCAATAATTTTATCGTCCTGCTCATCATCATCAATCATATGCATTACACCAATTACTTTCGATTCGATGAGACAAAGCGGATCAACATCAATTGAACAGATTACAAGTATATCCAATGGATCTTTATCATCACAATATGTTTGCGGAATAAATCCATAGTTAGCCGGATAATGAACAGATGAATAAAGAACCCTGTCTAATCTTAACAAACCGCTTTCTTTATCAAGCTCATATTTTCCCTTTGAGCCTTTTGGAATTTCGATTATGGAATTAACCACTTCAGGAATTTTTTTACCTGCTGGTACAGAGTGCCATGGATTTGCTGAATAAATTTTCATAAAATTATATAAATAGTAATTCTGTTAACATAAATACTGGTAAAAGTACAATAATTGAGAACTTAAAAATGTAACTAAAAAAATCAGGCATCTTAATATTGTTTTCTTCCGCCACTGCTTTAACCATAAAATTGGGACCGTTTCCAATATAAGTCATAGATCCAAAAAATACTGCTGCGGTACAAATCCCTTTTAATAATGGTTCCGGAATGCCTGCAACCAACGGACCGCTTGTATTTCCCAATCCCAGTGCAAGAGAATGAAAAGTTACTGCAGTCGGAGTATTATCAAGAAAACTACTTAACAATCCGGTGTAATAATAAAATTGATTAATTGTTTGTACGCCTAAATGCTTTGCATTTACTTCAAGATAAAGAAGTGCCGGTACCATCGTGATAAAAATACCTAAGAAGAGATAAGCGACTTCTTCTATTGGTCCCCATGTAAAATTATTTGAAGTTCTTAATAATTTTGGAGTGAGTTGCATTGATAAGAAAGCCATAAATACAATTACTGCTTCTCTGATGAACTTGAAATAATGGTTGATCTGGATAAAGGATAAATATTGTTCGTTGATAAATGCCACTGCCAAAACAACTCCGAACAGAAAAATAAAATTTCTTTTACCTTCAATTTTAATTGGGCGTATGTTGGATTCATCTCTGGTTATCGCTGCAACAGGTTCTTTTTTATGATAATATGTATCCACCAGGAAATAAATAATTATCAAAATAGCATTTGTAAACAACCATTCGGGTAATAAGTGAAGAAACCAAGTAAAATGTGCTCCGCGTAAATACATCATAAACAAAGGGGGATCACCAAGCGGAGTTAAAAGCCCTCCGCAGTTTGCTACTATTCCAATAAAGAATAAAATCGTATGAACTTTAAATTTTCTTTCTTTATTAGTTTGAATTATCGGACGTATTAATAACATTGCTGCACCGGTAGTACCCATAAACGAAGCGAGCACTGCACCGATGGTTAAGAATAATGTATTAATTTTTGGTTTTGCAGCAATATCGCCTGTTAAAAAAATTCCCCCTGTAATTGTAAAAAGTGCTCCAAGTAATATTAAAAATGGAAGATAGTCAAATATCATTGTTTCAATTAGTCTCTCAGAAAATCCGTTTGCTAATAAATAGATTATTGCCGGAATACTCAGAATGATTGCCACGATAAGTTTATTTTTATTTTTTTCCCAAAAGTGATTCCAGAACAAAGGAAAAATTGCAATTGATAAAAGCATTAAAACAAATGGTAATAAACTTAAAAGGGGTATTTCAACAGCAGGAATATTTTCCATAATTTACTTTCGATGATTGCGTAAAATCCAAAATTTTAAATGTCAAACTAAAGAAATTATTATCAATTTTATATCCATTAAATATAGATTTTGAGTACTCAATAAGAAATTTATCAACTTTGATAAGCCTATTCAAATCAGTATTTTTCTAACTAAAATTTAACATCAACTACGAAATAATAAGAAGAATTAATTATGCGATTGAGTAAATATTTTGTTCCTACTTTAAAAGAAGTTCCAAATGATGCGTTAGTAATTAGCCATATTTTAATGCTCCGTTCCGGAATGGTGAGAATGTTATCAGCAGGAATTTATTCCTTTCTTCCACTTGGCTACAGGGTAGTAAAAAAAATCAGTGATATAATCAGAGAAGAAATGGATGCAATCGGCGGACAGGAATTTCACTTACCGGCACTTAATCCCAAAGAAATTTGGGAAGAAACAAAACGCGTTGAAGCTTTCGGCGATACTATGTTCCATCTAAAAAATCGTGAATACGTACTTGCACCAACACACGAAGAAATTATGACTTTTCATGCACGGAATGTTGTTAAATCATATAAAGACATGCCGCAAATATGGTATCAGATACAAACTAAATTCAGAAATGAACCAAGACCAAGAAGCGGTGTAATTCGTGGGAGACAATTTTTAATGAAAGATGCTTACAGCTTTGATACAAGCTGGGAGGGACTTGATAAATCTTATGAACTGCACGATAAAGCTTACAGAAAAATATTCGATCGCTGCGGATTGAAATATTTTGTTGTTGGTGCTTCAAGCGGGGCAATGGGCGGAACCGGATCAGAAGAATTTATGGTAAAATCATCTGCCGGTGAAGACACAGTTGCTTACTGCGAGTCCTGCGGATATGCTGCAAATGTTGAGGTTGCCGAATCACGCGTTGATTCTGTTGAAAGGGATGCTGAAAGCAAAAACATTTATGAAATTTCCACTCCAAATGTCCATTCAATAGATGAGCTTTGTGATTTCTTAAAAATAGATGAATCACAATGTGCAAAATCACGAATTTATATTCATAATGATAAACCGGTTTTAATTTTAATGCTTGGTAATGATGAAGTTAATGAAACCAAACTTGAAAAAGTTTTAGGAGGTGCCGTTCGCCCCGCTCATCCGGAAGAGTTAAAAGATATTTCAGGTGCTGATGCAGGTTCTATTGGTCCTGTTGGATTTAATGGAAGAATTATTGCGGATAATCGTTTGAAGAATACTAGCAACATGTTTAGCGGTGCAAATAAAAATGATTATCATATCGGCGGAATAGATTTTAATCGTGATATACCAAATATTGAATATGCGGACTTTAGAATAGTTAAATCGGGTGAAGGATGTCCGAATTGTGATAAACATCTTGAAGTATTTCCGGCAATTGAACTTGGTCATATATTTAAACTTGGCACAAAGTATTCAGATTCAATGGGCGCTTTATTTACTGATGAAAAAGGAGAAGAGCATCCTATTATTATGGGAAGTTATGGAATTGGAGTTGAACGCGTAATGGCTTGTTACATCGAACAGAATCACGATGCCAATGGAATTATATGGGATAAATTAATTGCACCATTTAAAGTTCATCTGCTTGGATTGAATTTAAAGAAACAGGATATAATAGATGCCTGTGAAAAAATTTACAATGATTTGAACAAACAGGGTATAGATGTTTTGTTTGATGATCGTGAAGTTACTGCAGGATTTAAATTTAATGATGCCGATTTGCTTGGTATGCCTGTTCAAGTTGTTATTGGTGAGAAAAAATTAAAAGAAAATAAATGTGAAGTTAAGATCAGAAAAACCGGCGAAAGATTTGATATTGGATTAGATGATTTACAAAACAAAATTAAAGAATTATTGCAATAGAAATACTCATTAATCATTTGAGCATTTAAATGACTAATAAATGGAATGATGAAGAAGTAAAAATTCTTAAAAAATTTTATAGTAAAGGCGGAGCCAAACCTGTTGCAGAAAAATTGGGGAGATCGACTGCATCAGTTATGACTAAAGCGGCTAAACTTGGAATAAAATATAAAGGTGTGAGATACTGGACGAAGTGGGAAGACAATTATCTTAAAAGACATTATAAGGATAGAAAAAATCATTCTATTGCAAAAACACTAAAACGATCCGTTAATTCAATCCTTGGCAGAGCTCAATTGCTTAATCTCCGTGGACCAAAAGCGAAGGGATGGACAGAAAAGGAAGTAAGTGTTCTTAAACAAATGTATCCTTCCAGAAAACATTCGCTTAAAGAAATTTCCCAAATTATAAATAGAACTCCTTACGCTATTCTTTTAAAAGCACAAACATTAGGTATAAATAGACCGGTTCACGACCACGAGTGGACGAAGGAGGAACGAAAGTATCTGTTTAAAAATTATAAGACAAAAACTTATAAAGAAATTGCTAAAGACCTTGGTCTTACGCTAAGTTCAGTTACACATTATGCAAACAGAGCAGGAATAAAACAACGCGCTAAAGGCAGACCCTGGACGCTTGAGGAATTTCAATACATTAAAGATAATTATAAAAAAATACCTACCAGGGAAATTGCTAAACATTTAAATAGATCCATTGATGCTATTATTAACAGCGCAGGACCACTTGGAATAAGTGCCGGTATGCCACGTGCATGGTCTGAAGATGAAAAAAACTTTCTTAAAAAAAATTATGGCAAAATTTCTATTGAAGAAATATCACAAAAACTGAACCGAACTACTGTAGCAGTTTCTGCTATTGCTTCTAAATTAAACCTGACCAAAAAAAGAAATCGCAAGAATTCAAATAGATAGAAAAATATTTTTTAATATTAACTAAATAAAATTTGAAAACTCAAATACCGGAATTTTATAAGTTACTTTTAATTGCACTTCTCCTGTTATTGGGAGTATCAATTGGATATTCTCAAGTAAATAATATTAACGGCATAAAATTTAATTCCCAAAATGTACCAAGATCACAAAAAACATCTATCTTTCTAAATGAAGGAAATCCATTAGAATTAAAAAATTCATTCTCCATTTCATTTGATATATGCTTTTGGGATTATAGTGAATTCGGACCAATACTTAGAATTGAAGACGAAAAAGGTAATGAAATCAGGATCGTATATATTCCATTTAAAGATGATGACACATCTCATATTCAAATTATTGAAGCATTTAATAAATCCTCTTTAGAAATAAACATTCCTAAAAATAAACTTACAAGAAATAATTGGTATAATTTTAAATTATACATTGATCGAAACAAAAAATCTTTAAAAGCATTCTGGGATAATAATCTTGCTGGTAAAATCAATTATCCTATTAAAGAACAAAATCAATTTAAATTTGCCTTTGGTATAAAGAATCTTAAAAACCTGAATGATTTTGATGTTCCGGCCATAGCAATAAAAAATATTATTATTAGCGAAAACTATAAGATTAAATATCAATGGGAATTAAATCCATTTAAAGAAAATCCTCTAGCAGATAAAATATCAGGATCAAAACTAAAAGTTTTTAATCCGGTTTGGCTTTATCAGGATCATCAAAAGTGGAAGCACGTTACTGATTATAAAATTTCAGCGAATTCTATTTCCTCATTAGGCGTAGCGTTCGATTCACTTAATTCAAGATTATTCATAGATGGTAAGGATAGTTTAATTATTCATAGTCTGATTTCCGGAAAAGATTCCATTATTAAATATAAGTCAACAAGTCCGGCATATTGGGCTGAACTATTTTATGATTATGAAAATCAATATCTCTATTCTTACTTTAATGGACTTGGCAAAGTTTCGATATATGATATTATGAAGAACAATTGGATAGTTAAAAACAAACCTGCAAAGTCTGATGGTCATTATTTTGGAAGCACAAAGTTTAGTTATCCGAAAGGCAGTGATCTTTATTTGCTTGGCGGCTATGGCTGGTATAAGGCTAAGAAAGATCTTTTCAGATATGATTTTGTAAAAAAAGATTGGCAAAAAGTACAATTAAAGAAAAATGAAATGACGCCGCGTGCATGGTTTACGTTTGGCGAAGGTTTTAATGAAGGCGAATTTTTAATTTACGGCGGACTAGGAAATGAGTCCGGTAATCAGGAAGACGGATTCAAAAATTACAATGATTTTTTTCTGCTTAACCTTAATGATTCAACAATAAAAAAAATAGAATATCCGGAGAAACTGAACCCTAATTATTCTGCTTTGGCTTACTATCTGTACCTGGATAAAAAAGATTCTACAATTTACTTTTTAGCTAAAGCAAAGGAAGGTGATTATTTTAATATTTATTTAAATAAGTTAAACCTTAATACTGGAACTACATCTAAAGTCGGAGATACTTTTTGGAGATCCAAAATTGATAAGTGGATATATCATTATCTTCACTACAATAAAGCTACTAACGAATTTATATCTGTAATATTTGATTCCACCACAGTAGAATTATATTCAATCAACTATCCGCCAATCTCTGAAACTGCAAAAGATTATACTCAAAATAAAAATTCCGGAAAAAATAATTATCTCCTCATTCTCATCCCGATAATTGTTTTGATTAGCGGTGCAGCAGTTTTTGTTTATATGAAAAAAAGAAATTCAAATATCAGTGTATCAAAATCTAATAAGAAAGAAGAAAGCTATAATTTTGTTTCAAGACATATTAAAAATTCTATAAATCTTTTTGGGGGATTATGGATTTATGATAATAATGAAAATGAAATATCCCAATCGCTTTCTCCCAAAATAAAAGAAATATTCTTATTGATTCTAATCAGAAGTTTAAATAATCATCATAGCGGTATAACCTCTGAAGAACTTTCTTCGATCATCTGGCCTGATGCTTCACCGGAAAGTGTTAAATCCAATAGAGGTGTGGCAATCAACAAATTGAGAAAAACCTTGTCATCAGTACAAGGTATTGATCTGGAATTTTCTGATAAACTGTGGTTTATAAAATTTAATAATGGATCGGGTTGTGATTATCTGGAATTTTTAAAACTAAAAACCGGTAAACAAAACGATGATAATCCCGCAGATAATTCTTTTCAAACAATAGCAAATATTTTTGGCGGTGGAGAATTTTTAAA
>DASVGS010000526.1:0-10891 GCA_036379435.1 Ignavibacteriaceae bacterium | reverse complement strand
GTACGATATCGTTAGATCTTTAGATGATACCCAGGTTAATTTTGTAATTGATACTAATGGAAAAATTAAAATTAAAACCGATAAAGGAGTGTATGGTTTAAGTTATTCTCCTTCAGAAGATTTTCCTGAAATTGCATCTGTATCAAAAGAAAAAGAAGTTGTAATTAATGGTAACGACTTAAAAAGAGCGTTAGATCAAACTTCATTTGCAATGAGCAAAGAAGATATGCGACCAGCTATGACCGGAACTTTGATTGAATTTACAAAGGAAGGTTTACGCTTTGTAGCAACTGATGGTCATAGACTTGTTAAATTTATCAATAAAACTTTTTCTGCTGATGTGCAGGAACAATATATAATTCCCGAAAGAGCAATATCTGTTTTACTAAAACAATTAGGTGATTCTGATGTTAAAATTTATCTAAGTAAAACATATGCTTCTTTTATAATTAACGATCTTGAATTTATCAGCAGATTAATTGGTGAGAAGTATCCTTCTTATAGCAGCGTAATTCCATTAGAAAATGAAAACTTTCTTACAGTAAACAGATCAGAACTATTATCTGCAATAAAAAGAATGATGCTTTTTTCAACATCTAATTCCAAACAAGTAAAATTTTCAATTGCAGAAAACACATTGGAAGTATCGGCAGAAGATGTTGATCATGGTTCGGATGCTAAAGAAAATATTCAGTGTGAATATAAAGGGGATCCTATGGATATAGGATTTAATACAACTTATGTAAATGATATTTTATCACACCTTAATGGTGATCAGATTGTTTTTAAACTTCATTCTCCAACTAAAGCAAGCATTATTGAACCTGTTAAAAATGAAGAGAACGAAGATATTATGATGTTATTAATGCCGGTACGCCTAAATAATTAAAATGATCCTGTCTCGGTTAGCTTTAAGAAATTTCAGAATTCATAAGAATATCAATTTTAACTTTTCTGAAAATTTAAATTTTATAGTTGGTGGAAACGGACAAGGAAAAACATCAGTACTGGAAGCCGCGTATTATCTTTGCACAACTAAAAGTTTTAATTCCAAGGATACAGAAACTGTAAGTTTTAATGATAATGAATTTGAGATCAATGGTTTGTTTAATGATATAACAGAAGATAAGATAAGAGTGATTTTTTCTGTACCCGAGAACCGCAAATATTATTTTCAAAACGATAAACTTATTTCCAGAAGTTCACAAATAATAGGAAAATTTCCGGTAGTTATTTTAACACCGGCTGATCATGCTATTACGCAAGGATCTCCGGCTGAAAGAAGAAAATTAGTTGATTCGGTTATAGCACAGGCAAGCAGTACATATCTGCAGGTTCTGTTGGATTATAATAAAACAATCAAACAAAGATCTGTGGTTTTGAATAGGCTAAGAGAAACTTTTAGCAAAAATACTTACTCGGAACTTGAAGCATGGACCGAAAAATTAATAACAAGCGGTATAGATTTAATTCATCACAGAATAAAATTTATCAATCAGTTTAATAAATACGTATTTGATTCATATAAAAAAATTGTGGGCGAAAAAGAAAATCCATCCATCGAATACAGTTTTTTAAATGGATGCAATGAAGAAAACATAAACAACGCCTTTATGTCTCTTATCAAAGAGAAAAAAGAAGAAGAAATACGACGAGGTGTAAATCTCGTTGGTCCGCATAGAGATGATTTTATATTTAAAATTAATGATTTAAGTCTAAAAACATTTGGCTCTCAGGGGCAGCATAAAACTTTTCAAACGGCATTAAGGTTTGCAGAGTTTTTTTATCTGAAAGAAACAACCGGTAAAACACCAATCTTTCTTTTGGATGATGTTTTTGGCGAGTTAGATGCATATAGGGCAGGTAAAATAAGCGAATATCTTAAAGAAGTAGGACAGGCATTTATCACCTTAACTGATTTTGCAGACTTCTCTTTTCTTAAAAAAGATAAAAATGATTTGATAATAAAACTTGACGATGGAAGAGTTGCGTATGCCTGATGGATTTAAAAGCATAAAAGATGTTTTTAATACAGATCCAGCTCTTAAAAAAATAAGAAATGTTATTAGTGAAAATGATGTTGTTAACGATTTTGAAATAATTTTTCCCGAATTAAAAAAAGTAGTTAAAGCAAAAAAATGCCAGAACTCAATTTTAACTATTAAGGTAGAAAATGCAGCCTGGCGAAGCGAACTAAAGTTTAAAGAAAAAGAAATCATTGAAAAAATAAATTCATATTACCGTGAAGAACGAATAAATAAAATTATTTTTTCAGCCAGATAAAGAATTAAAGGAATCAAAACAAATATGGCTAAAGTACAAAACAACGGTTCAACTAATTATAGCGCTAAAAACATAAGCGTGTTAAAGGGTCTCGAAGCGGTTCGTAAACGCCCGGCAATGTACATAGGCGATGTAAGTTCAAGAGGATTACATCACCTGATAAACGAAGTTGTTGACAACTGTATTGATGAAGCTTTGGGCGGATATAATGATCGCGTTATTGTTACTTTAAAAAAAGACGGTAGCGTATCAGTTGAAGACCGAGGAAGAGGAATTCCGGTTGATATTCATCCGGTTGAAAAAAAATCTGCGCTTGAAGTTGTTATGACAGTTTTGCACGCCGGGGGAAAGTTTGATAAAGATTCTTATAAAGTTTCGGGCGGACTTCATGGAGTGGGTGTTTCGGTTGTAAATGCTTTATCAGAAAAAATGATTGCCGAAGTCAGAAGAGATAATAAAATATATTATCAGGAGTATCACAAAGGAGTGCCGGTAGAAAAAGTTAAACAAATAGGAACTTACAAAGGAGATCAGACCGGTACCATCATAACGTTTAAACCTGATGGTGAAATATTTAAAACAACAAAATTTAACTTTGAAACTGTTGCTGAAAGATTACGTGAACTGGCATATTTGAATAAAGAAGTAACAATGATTCTTAAAGATGAAAACGATGGACAGGAAGAAACATATAGATTTAAAGGCGGACTAATAGATTTTGTTAAATATCTTGATGAACAAAGAACATCACTGCACAAACCCGTTTATATTGAAGGCGAAAAAGACAACACACCCGTTGAAATTTCTTTTGAATATAGTGACTCATACTCAGAGAATGTTCACTCCTATGTAAATAATATCAATACGATAGAAGGCGGAACACACTTAGTAGGATTTAGAACGGCACTTACACGAACCCTAAATAACTATGCATATAAAAACGGACTTATAAAAGAGAACAATAAAATAACATTAACAGGAGACGATTTTAGAGAAGGCTTAACTGCTGTAATATCTGTTAAAGTTATGGAGCCACAATTTGAGGGGCAAACAAAAACTAAACTGGGCAACAGCGAAGTAAAATCTATAGTTGAAACAATAGTTGGAGAAAAACTTTCAGAATATTTAGAAGAAAACCCATCTGTAGGCAAAAAGATTATAGAAAAATGTATGCGTGCTGCAGAAGCAAGAGAAGCATCTCGTAAAGCCCGCGATCTTGTAAGAAGAAAAAATGCGTTGGATTCTATGCACCTTCCGGGAAAACTTGCTGATTGTTCTATCAACGATCCCGAACATTGTGAAATTTATATTGTTGAAGGTGATTCGGCAGGTGGATCAGCAAAGCAAGGCCGCGATCGTAGATTCCAGGCAATACTTCCAATCAAAGGAAAAATATTAAATGTAGAAAAAGCCAAGATCAATAAAATTTTAGAGAATCAGGAAATTCAAGCAATGATTGCAGCTCTTGGTGCAGGCATCGGAGAAGAATTTAATTCGGATAAATCACGATATGGGAAAATTATTTTAATGACTGATGCTGATGTCGACGGAAGCCATATCAGAACATTATTGCTTACGTTTTTTTATAGACACATGAAAGAATTAATAACCTCCGGAAAGGTTTATATTGCACAGCCGCCATTGTATAAAATCAAAAAAGGAAAAGAAGAACATTATGCCTTTGATGATGAGGAAAGAGATAAAGTATTAAAGCAGTTTAAAAAAGATATAAAAGCTAAAACCGGGATTGAAGATGAAAGCGATGTAGATGAAGAAGGCCAGCCAAAGGGAGTTGTAATTTCAAGATATAAAGGATTAGGAGAAATGAATCCCGAGCAGCTGTGGTCCACAACAATGAACCCCGAAACAAGAACCGTTTTACAGGTAAATGTAGAAAGCGCAGCAGCGGCAGATAAAATTTTTGAAACCCTTATGGGCGATGCTGTTGAACCCAGAAGAGATTTTATAGAGAAGCATGCAAAGTATGCTAATCTGGATATTTAATTAATAAGATTTTTTATTTAAGTAATTATTAAAAACTATGACCACAATATTTGAAAAAGTAGTTCCCAGAACATTAGAAGATGAAATGAAATCATCTTACATCGATTATGCAATGAGTGTTATTGTTGCCCGCGCGCTTCCTGATGTAAGAGATGGGTTAAAACCGGTTCACCGCAGAGTTCTTTTCGGAATGCATGAACTTGGACTCGCACATAATCGACCGTATAAAAAATCAGCAAGAATAGTTGGAGAGGTGCTTGGTAAGTATCATCCACATGGTGATACCGCCGTCTATGATTCAATGGTAAGAATGGTGCAGGATTTTTCGCTCCGCTATCCTCTGGTTGATGGACAGGGTAACTTTGGTTCCGTTGATGGCGACTCACCCGCTGCTATGCGTTATACCGAAGCAAGATTAGCCCGTATAGCAGATGAAATGCTTAGAGATCTTGATAAAAACACAGTTGATTTTATAAATAACTTTGATGAATCATTACAGGAACCAACAGTACTTCCGTCTTATCTTCCCAATCTTTTAATTAATGGTGCAAGCGGAATAGCCGTGGGTATGGCAACAAACATTCCACCCCACAACCTAAGCGAAGTAATTGACGGCTGTGTTGCTTTAATTGAAAATCCAAAATCAACTGCTGCGGATTTAATGAAATTTGTTAAGGCGCCGGATTTTCCAACAGGAGGAATTATATATGGCTATGAAGGCGTTAAAGAAGCGTTGCTCACAGGAAGAGGCCGGGTTGTTATTCGTGCGAAAGCAAACGTAGAAACACTAAAAAATGACAGAGAAAACATTGTAATTACTGAAATTCCATATCAGGTTAACAAAGCATCGTTAATCGAAAAAATTGCGGATCTTGTACGGGAAGGTAAAATTAATGATATATCAAATATAAGAGATGAATCTGATCGCGATGGAATGCGTATAGTTATCGAACTTAAAAGAGATGCACAGCCGGCTGTTGTTCTTAATCAATTATTTAAGCACACACAAATGCAGGTTACGTTTGGCGTTATTATGCTTGCACTTGTTCATGGATCTCCAAAAGTACTCAACCTTCAGGAAATGATTCAGCACTTTTTAGATCACAGAATGGATGTGTTGATACGCAGAACAAAATATGAACTGGATGCTGCTGAAAAGCGCGCACACATTTTAGAAGGCTATATAATTGCTCTCGATAATATTGACGCTGTAATTGAGACGATTAAAAAATCTAAAGATACAGAGACAGCAAAAATTAACTTGATGAAAAAATTCAAGTTAAGCGAAATACAGGCTAAGGCAATTTTGGATATGAGATTGCAGCGCTTAACAGGATTAGAACGTAAGAAGATAGAAGACGAATACAAAGAAACAATAAAACTGATTGAAAGACTGAGAGGAATTCTGGATAACGAAAGAACCAGAAAAAAAATAATTAAAGATGAACTTCTGGCTCTTAAAGAAAAGTACGGCGACGAAAGAAGAACAGAAATAATAAAAGATTACAAAGAGTTTGCATTAGAAGATATCATAGCTGAAGAAGATGTTGTTGTTACAATTTCTCATGGCGGATTTATAAAACGCTTTCCGGTTAGCGGATACAGAAGACAAGGGCGCGGAGGCAAAGGTGTTACAGGTGCCGGAACAAAAGAAGATGATTTCATTGAGCATATGTTTGTAGCTTCAACACATCAGTATATTTTATTCTTTACGGATAGAGGAAGATGCTACTGGTTAAAGGTTCATGAAATTCCTGAGGGCGGAAGAACTGCCAAAGGAAGGTCTATCGTTAATCTTCTGGAAAAAGAGAAAGAAGAAAACATAACGGCCTTTGTTGCAGTCAAAGAATTTCGTGAAGACCAGTACCTGATGATGGCTACAGAAAAAGGCACGATAAAGAAAACGGTACTTTCCGCCTATGGCAATGTTCGTAAAGGCGGAATAAATGCAATCAATTTGGTGCCGGGTGATAAGCTAATCGAAGTTAAGATGACAGATGGAAAAAACGATATAGTCATCGGAACAAAGAACGGTTTTGCAATCCGCTTTAATGAAAAAGATGTGCGAGATATGGGAAGAACCGCAACAGGTGTTCGTGGAATAAGAGTCGGAAAGGGAGATCATGTTGTTGGGCTGCTTGTTATCAGAAACGATCAGGCAACAGTACTGGTTGTTACAGAAAAAGGATTTGGCAAACGATCAGATATAAATGATTACAGAATTACAAAACGCGGCGGTAAAGGAGTTATAACGGTTAAGACAACAGACAAGGTTGGAAAAATGATTGCGCTTATGGATGTTGTTGATCGCGATGAGCTTGTAATTATTTCTACACAAGGAATGGTTATACGGCAAAGCGTTAAGGACTTGCGTGTAATGGGAAGAAACACCCAGGGCGTTAGAGTTATAAGATTAAACGAACACGATTCGATAGCCGATATTGCCCGCGTTGTTCCCGATGATGATGAAGAGATTAATGGAAATGGAAAAGATAACGAACCGATGTTGAGTTAATAGATTAATTGAAAGGTTTTAAGGCTGACATCTTTAAAAAAGATGTCAGCCTATTGCAACAATGAATAATCGCCGCATACAGCAGGCGATTTTTTATTACCAAATTAAAATACTTTTAGCAATATTTTGTGTCATCATTTTAAATACAATTAAAACTTTATATGAAAAAAACACTTATTGCCGTTGTAATTTTATTTTTTGCCACTACGCTTAATGCTCAAAGCAAAAATGGGCATTCAGAAATAAAAGAAGAAAATCTAATCAAAAATGTTCAGATACTTTCTTCAATTGATTTTGACGGAAGATTGGCTGGTAGCGAAGGTTATAATAAAGCAGCTAAATTTGCTGCCGATAGATTTAAAGAGTTTGGTTTACTGCCAGCGGGAGATGAAGACTACTTCCAGCTTTTTAACATTGAATACAATAAAATTGTTTCACCGTTAGTATTTAAAACCATAGTTGATTCTGTAACTACAGATTTTGAATTGGGAAAAGATTTTGTGGCGCGTGGATTTACAGGATCAAACACACTTACTTTGCCGGTTGTTTTTTGCGGATATGGAATTTCTCGTCCTGACCTTGGCTATGATGATTATGCTGGAATTAATGTTAAAAATAAAATAGTGTTAGTATTCAAACAAAATCCATCATGGAAAATCAATAACAAAGATTGGGGAACAAGCTTTCCGCGTGAAAAATCTTTAACAGCAAAAAAGTTTGGTGCAAAAGGAATCCTATTTGTTTCACTTCCCAATGATAAAAATCCGCAGCCGCTTATAGGCAGCGTTGCACACGGTGAGGGCGAACATCCGATTGACTTTCCGCAGCTTCATATTTCTATAGATGCAGCAAATAAATTATTAAGCAAAACGGGAATTTCTTTAAGTGAATTTCAATCCAAAATAGATGAAAGACAGAAACCAATTTCATCTATCCTGATTACAAAAGCATTTGTTGAAACAAACGCCCAATACACAAAAGATGCGAAAACTGTGAACGTAGTTGGAATGATAGAGGGCAGCGATCCAAAATTAAAAAACGAATACGTTGTGATTGGTGCGCATTTAGATCACGTTGGTTCTCAGGCTGGATTATTATTTCCGGGTGCTAATGATAACGCATCAGGGACCTCAGGAGTTTTGGAAATTGCCAAAGCATTTGCAAAGAGCGATATAAAACCAAAACGTTCAGTTATTTTTGTTTTGTTTGCCGGGGAAGAGCAAGGATTAAATGGTGCAAAACATTTTGTTGATGCATGGAAAAAAGGTTATAATAAAATTACCGCAATGATAAACCTTGATTGCGTTGGATACGGGGATAGCATTCAGGTTGGTAATGGTAAAAGCGCACCAAGCTTGTGGAAAATTGCAAAACAAAATGATCAAACAAATTTCAAATCAATGGTGGATAGAACCTGGAGCGGCGGCGGCGCAGATGCAACACCTTTTCATGAAAAAGAGATTCCCTGTCTGTATTTTGTTACCACAAACAGTTATGCAAACCTACATCTTCCATCAGATAAAGTTGAAACACTTAATCCCGGTCTGTATGAAAAATTAGTTAAGCTTGCTTATTTAACAGCCAGAGAAATTGCTGATGGAAAATATGTTAGAGAAAAAATAGTTAAGGCAGAAAAGTAATGAATTCAATGGTCGAGCATTTTATACACCTATTTAAATATAGTAGTTGGGCAACAGAAAGAGCTGCCGAATCGATTACGTCAGCACACAAAATTACACCCGATGCCATAAAATTGCTTTCTCACATTCTTTCATCTCAATATGTTTGGTTAAGCAGAATTACAGGTGAGAAAAACGAAATGGCTGTTTGGGATAATTTTACAATTGAAGAATGCTTTAAGTTGTCTGTTGAAGTTACAAGTAAATGGATAAATCTTTTAGAAGGAAAGAACAACGAGTTTTTAGAGAAAAGATTTAAGTACAAAAACTCTAAAGGCGATGATTTTGATAACTCATTAAAAGACATTGTTACACACATAATAAATCATTCAACTTATCACAGAGCGCAAATCGCACAGATTGTAAAACGCTCTGAGGGAATTCCTGCCATTACAGATTATATTGTTTATCAAAGAGAGTTACAGAGATAGAAAACAAAATTAACTGATAAAAAAAATAATCCAATTACAAAAATAATTTTTGTTTCGTGGTGATAATCAATCAGATATTATAAGTTAAGACTAATGGTCTTTATTAAATAAATTTAGAATTTGTTGAAAGGTCCAGACATTTCCTTTTTCAAAGAAAGCATAAGTTTTGTCCCAATGTTCTCCTTGTCCAAAACCAACCATTGATGAAATTATTTTTGTATGTCCGTTTCCCAAATCAATAAATTGCAAAACTTCCTGAAGGTTTTTATCCTCTTGTTTTGCTTGTCTTGGGAAGTTGTCATTAAGATTTACTTTTAATGTAAGAAACTCCTCTTTTAAAAAATTAATTATGTCTAATTTAATGGCTGTTGAATCATCCAATGTTTTTTGAGGATTGTAATTTGTTTTAATCCAACCACCGGTTTTTAAATTAATTTTGGCAACCGGCGCAATCCATTTTACAAGTCCGCTGTCAGTAGTAAAAAGGTTCCATGTCTCACTCTTTTCTATTGGTAAAACAATAGAAAGCTGTAAAACTTTTTCTCCTCCATCATTTATAAAAGAAGTATTGGAAACTTGTGCAAGTGTAAGCGAAAACGATGTACATATTACTATGATTGATATATATGATCTGATCATGGTTTTATCCTCTAAATATTTCTTTCAATTAAACAAAGAATATAGAAAATTTGCTATTTGTCGCCATGGTTTCGAATCGAATAGAATTACTTCAACGGTATGCTCTAATATTATTACCGGACCCACATATAAAAAAACCCAATGTACTTTTTTGTTTATAATTAAATCCCAAAAAATTGCCAAAATGATAAAGCTATCTGCAAGCACAACAGCAAACCAGATTTCCGGATTTGGTACAGATGGAAACAAATGTCTGAATCTAAACCAGGCTGGCCAAAGTAAAACAATCGTTGCTAAAGCCATTAATCTCTTGTGAGCAGGAGCTTTAAATCTTAAAATTACTGCAGCTGCAACTAAAGATAGAAACATAATTGCAGTAGTAACCGCACCAACTATTCCTGAAACTGCAGTCTGATCTAGCCCTAAATCTAATTCTCTTTTTACCTGATATAAGCTTACAGGAATAATAGTTATTGCTGCACCTAATGCAATTGCGAGCCCTAAATAGCCTAATTCCTTGTGTACTTTTAACTTATTTGTCTGTATCAGAGTTGATTGAATTACAAATAAAATAACCCAGATCGCTGCAAATAATCCGTGGACATATATTATTAAGGGAGCTTTAAAATTGCCATTAGTAACAGGCAGAATAAATGGTTTTAGAAATCCAGCCAAAACCGCAAACAAACCTATTATTCCCAGGATCAAAAAAAATTTAGACTTTCGGTTTCGTTTGGATTTCATTTGTTTGATGAATTTTTAATAGTGTGGTGGTTCTATTTTATAAGCTCATTGGGATTATTTTCTTTAACACCAAACCTTGTAACCGTTATCTTGTTTGAAATATCAATGCTTAAAAGATCTTCGCCAACCCGCAATTCACCACTATAAATTTTTTGTGTTCTATTAATTAAATCAGTTGTTGTAGGAGGAGGAACAGTTGGATCAGACGTTAATAGTATAATGTGTGAAAAAACAGCAAGCTTTGGTTTTGTTTGTTCAAATACTTTTCCGGCATCTTCAGGTGATGAATGAAAACCAAGAATTTGATTAATTAACGGGGATGTTTGCATTGATTGTTCGTTGGCAGCAGCAACTTCATGAATTATTACATCTGCGCCTTTTGCGTACTTTATAAGATTTTCACTGTATCGTGTGTCACCCGAAAGAACAACCGAATGACCGGCATAATCAATTCTGTAACCAAGCGCAGAGTCAATGAAATCAGCATGACGCACAATAAATGGCGTAACTCTAATTCCGTTTTTTTCCCAAACAAATCCTTCTGTGATGTTTGTTGCGTTTACTACAGCACCACTATCGACCTTATTATTTTCTTT
>DASVGS010000525.1:0-4778 GCA_036379435.1 Ignavibacteriaceae bacterium | reverse complement strand
ACTTTAAGCGTTACAAATTGCGTACTGCTTATTGCATACTGAATACTGGTACTTGGATTAAAAGGATTGGGATAATTTTGCTCTAAAGTATAAACCTTGGGTACAATAAAATCATCATCAACATTAACAGGATTATCTTTTCCTTTTCCTGTTAAAACAATTTCTTTTGCACCTGCATTTGTGTATACAGTAAGTGATGCGTTATATGGTTTTACACTGTCAGGATTAAATTCCACATAACCCTTTAAAGTAGAATAAGGACTAATAGATATATTATTAATATTTAATGCAAATCTTAAATCCGAAATAACAATTGAATCAACTATTAAATCTGCACTGCCGCTGTTAGAAATAAATACTGATTCAAGAGCCGTACTGCTTACAACAGTCGAATCAAAATTAACTTTTAGCGGAAGCACATCTAATTCCGCAGCAACCGGGCGAGTATTATTTGTTGCAAAACTGTAAATCCTGTCTACAAACTCCGGATGATCTATATATGGATTTCTTTTCATCTGCAGCAAAGCAATTGCATCGTTTCTTGAGGCTTCAACCGTTCCCACTGTATCAAGTTTATTCCATTCTCTAAAAACAGCCTCCTGTGTTTGAGTAAAAAACCCGCCATAGTTTGTAGGATATCTGGTAATAAAATAAAACATAGAACGACTTACATCCCCTTTGTGAACATCTCTCGGTTCAAATACAATTTGTCCTAAATTATTTGTTCCAAGTTTACTTCCTCCATTTTGCCATGTAATATTTGATACAACTTTGCCGAAAGGATAATTTGAACGTATGCCATTTGCAGTTATGTCTGTTGGATACAGATGATACAGATCTGATTTCATCGGTTCAGCTTCATTAAAATTTGATTGCGGCCATGTATGCTCTGTATTAAAATTGTATGGTGGATTTTGCGCCACAGTACGGCTGGTATAACCAACTGCAAGTCTTCCCGTATAAACACATTCAAGTGTATTGTCTGTTGCTCCCTGCCCGTTAACTTTTTGGTTATCAATTTCCATAAACATTTTATCACGGGCAAGATTATATCCTAAAGAAGTATGATTAGACACAAGCAGGGTTAATGCACTTTTTAACTGTGCGTCATAAAGATTAAATGTTGATGCATCATAACTGTCACCAAACTTTCCTGAACCATTAATTGAAACAACCCAGCAATTTGTACTATCATCACCTGTTATAAAAATTAAATCCTTATCAATTACATTTTGAGTCGGATGATATTTAATCCATATTATGATGCTATCGCTTGCAGGAACAACCAATGCTGTATCTGATAAAGTGTAAACATTTTTCAGATTATGTAACTCTGTATTTACAGATTGTCCATTTTCATTAATTAAATAAAATGAAGCACTGTCTATAGTATTGGTAAATATCTGTGGAAATTCAATAGCTTCGGTACTTACTCTAATCTGAGCAACTGAATTAATAGAAATAAAAATTATAACAAGTAAAAATATTTTATTCATTCTTAAACTTTTAAATAATTATAAATTAAGCGGGACTAAATGTACAACTTATCAGTTAAAATTATTAATTAATTTTTGGTTCAACTACCGCTGTAGCTTCAATCTCAATCAGCATATCCGGATCAATTAAAGATTTTACTTCTACCATAGTTGTTACCGGTTTGATACTTGAAAAATATTCTCCATGTGCCCTGCCATACTCTTCCCACCGGCTGATATCCGTAACAAACATTCTTGTTCTAACAACATCTTCTAAACTTCCGCCGGCGTTTGTTATTGCTTTTTCAATTATTTGAAGACATGTTTTTGTCTGAACATACGCATCACCAATTCCAATCACCTTCCCATCAATAACCGGTGCAGTTCCTGCTACTTCTATTAGATTATCAATTTTAACTGCTCGTGAATATCCCACTATTTCTTCCCACTTTGCTCCTGAAGAGATATTTTTTCTTTTCATATAGTTCCTTTTAAATATGCCTTGCGTTTCTGTTCAGGAAATTTTTCAATAGCATATCTAAGCATTGTTCTTGGCATTGTTTTATAATGTTGAATTAAAAACTCTTCTTCGCTTTTCATATCACGATTGCCAACCTCTCTCAACATCCAGCCAACTGCTTTGTGAATTAAATCGTATTTATCATTTAATAAAATACGTGCAATATTTAAGGTATCCTCAAACCAACCATGCCTGATAAATGTAAAAGTAGAAAGGATGGCTATCCGTTTTTCCCATAGATCTTTTGATTTAGCAAACTTGTAGAGTATATCTTTATCTTTATCAAGTAAATATTCGCCAACTATCCTGGGTGCAGAAAGATCAACTAAATCCCAGTTATTAATTCCTTTTCTATTTTTCAGATAAAAATCAAAAATAGTTTTTTTCTTTTTATCATCTCCCTTTTCATATTGGTAAACCAGAATAAAAGCAGCAATTAATCTTTCTTCATGAATTTTTGAAAGAATTAATATTTTTAGATCATCCAGCGATAAATCTTTAAACTTCTTAGCTATTATTCTTTGCTGAGGAACTTTGATTCCATAAAAAATATCACCCTCACCATATTCTCCTTTACCGGTTTTAAAAAATCTTTGCAGGTTTATTGCTTGTGCAGAATTTTTTTGATTAAGTATAGCTTTTCTAATTTCAGATAAACTCATTTGAAGTATCCTGCTTTTGTTATAATTCAAGTGTCACACTGAGCCTGTGGTAATTTGACTAAATAATAATATCAAAATCATACTTCAACGACCTGCCTTCTGGACAGGCTGGCAGAGGATGACAAATAGTTAAAAACGCTTAGAAGTTTTTCAATCTGTTATTTTCTTTATCCAATCCAGCATGGTTTGTAATGCAATAGGAGATATCGTTTCTTCAATGGTTGCATATTCTGAAACCGCACCTGTAGCTGATGTTTGGAAAAGATGGTTTAATCCGGGAAGCAATTTTATTTCATAGTTTGTATTGCCTCCCTTTTTCAATGCTGATTCTATTGCAGATAAATTTTGTTCAGGCGGAACCTGTAAATCTGTTCCTCCATTTATTGCAAGAACCGGGCATTTAACTTTTTCAAGTGTCTGTTGTGGATTATAGCGGATAAAATATTTGAACCACGGGCTGGTTAATGTTTTGATCTGCATATTTAAATAAACTTCAGGATCACCAAGTTTATTTTTATCCTCTTCACTCATTAAAGAATACTCGGAATTAAATTTATCACGCAATAGTTTTTCCAGGATCGCATCATCTTTGTTTTCAACAACCATCGAATAAATTTCTCTTTGTACTTTTAAAGATTTTTGAATTTCTTCCTCAGGCATTCCTTCTGCTCTTTGTATAAGTTCGCTTTGAAGAATTAAAATCGAATCACCTGCAATTCCGGTTCCAGCCATTAGAATAATAAAATTTACATCTTGTGATTTAACAGCAGCCATTGGCGCAATCATTCCACCCTCGCTATGTCCAATTAATCCTATCTTAGAATGATTAATCTCTTTGCGGCTTTTTAAATAATCCACACCAGCCAAAACATCTTTAACAAAATCTTCACTGGTTCCGGTTGATTGATTACCTGTCGATTCTCCAATTCCCCTGTCATCAAACCTTAAAACTGCAATACCGTTTTTTGTAAGAAAATCTGCAATAACTAAAAATGGTTTATGTCCAAATATTTCTTCATTTCTATCTTCACCGCCGGATCCTGTAATCATAACTATTGCAGGAAAATTGCTTCCGTTTTCGGGCATAGTTAAAGTGCCTGCAAGCGTTACACTGTCAATTTTATTTTCAAATTTTACTTCTTCTGATTTGTACGGAAATGGTTCTTTTGGTTCCTGTGGTCTTTTTACTTCTTCAAGCTTATCAACTTTCTTAACAACCAGATCCAGAACCATTCCACCCTGATTCCATTTACCATCTATTTTCATTTCATCATAAAATATTTTACCGATAAAGAACCCTTTAATAACCGGTATTTGAATATTTATGGAATCATTTTTTATCACGGTGCTTTGCGTAGGAATGCCCTTCGCACCCTGATCAGGACTATCTAAAGTTGATGAATAATTTCCCGAAGAATCCTGCGTTAAATTAAATACAACTGTAAGCTTAATGGTATTTGGAAGATCAAGTTTCCCAGTCCAGATACCACTAAGATCTTTCTGCTGTGCTGATAATTGTACTGTAAAAATTAAAGCTGTTAAAAACACAATAATATTTTTCATTATAATTCCTCTAACAAATAAAATTAATTTATTTACTGTTAAATGTAACTATTTGATTTTTTTGTTTTATGAAAATCCCTTAAGCAGTTAAAGTTTTTTTATCAACCACAATACAAATGAAATGACGGCACTAATTATTATCGTACTTATAATTGGAAAATAAAATTTAAAGCCAGGTCTATCGACTACAATATCTCCCGGTAATTTGCCAAATGGAAGTTTAGAAATCCATGGCCATGTTAATCCGGCAATCAATAAAAGTATTCCAAGTATAATTAATATTTTCTGAAAGTCAGACATTTATTAAATCTCAGCAAAAAATTTTTCTAAGATAAAATTATAATTAAAAGCCAGTTCTGTTTGTTTGATACGTTTTAAATCAAAGTACTCAATTCTCTGTCCTTCTTTCAGCTTAATTTCATCAGGATTGAGATCAATTCTTTTCCAAAAAACATTATCAATAATATTCTCACTTTCAAAGGTTCCAAACAATTTAATTTCACCCAGATCAATCAACCCCATTTCTTCATTCATTTCTCTGCGTACAGCTTCTTCAGC
>DASVGS010000524.1:0-2569 GCA_036379435.1 Ignavibacteriaceae bacterium | reverse complement strand
TATCAAATCCTCCATCATGTTTTTAGTGCCAGCAGGACCAAAAACTTTAAGCGGATTTTCTCTTCTTCCATATGCCGCGGGAATCCAACCGGTAAGCCAGACATCCGGAATTCCAACAATATGATCTGAATGAAGATGAGTAAGAAACAATACATCTATTTTACCTAATGGAATTTTTAATTGCCAAAGCCTTTGTGCTGCACCACGTCCGCAATCAAATAAAAGCTTTTGTCCTCCAGCCTCAACTAAAATACTTGGTCCAAATCTCTCAATAGAAGGAACAGGTGCCCCGGTTCCTAATAAGGTTACTCGTATAGATGTTTGTGCGGTTATGAAAGGAACACAGATAATGAAGAGAAAAAGTAATATCTGATAGTTTAGTTTACTTTTCATTGCCATCCTTTTTTTATAAAAAAATATATTTAGTAATTTTCTTTAAATAAGGTATGCTTACACCCATCCCCGCTTTTTGTAAAGATTAAAACCAACGGCAAGTGAGCTTTTTATCTGAGATAGAATTTTTTTATCTAACTTTTTTATATGAAAACAGGATTTACCTTTAAGTGTTGAAAGAAGTTCGGGCGCAAAAATATCTTTTAGAGAGGTATCGGTATATATTGGCATAAAATAAAAACCAACATAGCTGCTTTGAATTATCAATCCTGCAAAAAAGATATCTTTTCTTTTTCTTCCGCCAATTTCAATTTCTTTTTCAGACCACAACTCATATCTTGAATCATAATCGCTTCTTGCAACCAAAGGCTTTTCATATTTTTTCATCAGCAGTTTAATTTGATCAAATATTTCTTTACGGTCATTTGTCATATTAAATTTTTATTTGTCCAAAATCGTGAAAACAGATTCCTTGTGAGCCAAAATCGTTTTATCCAGATCTTCTTTTGTGTGTACTGTTGAAACGAATAAAGCCTCAAATTGTGCCGGCGCAAGATAAATTCCGCGGTTCAGCATTTCATGAAAATATTTTCCATACAATGTGGTATCAGAAGTTAAAGCGGATTTAAAATCATTAACAGGCTGTTCAGTAAAGAACATACACATCATAGAGCCAACACGATTCATTGCATAATTTTTACCAACAGATTTCAAGTTCTCTTTAAATCCATTTTCTAAATACATCGAAGCTTTTTCTAGCTGTAAATAAATTTCGGGATGTTCTTTTATATATGATAATGCAGCATATCCAGCCGCCATTGCCAGCGGATTACCGCTCAGCGTTCCCGCCTGGTAAACAGGACCGCTAGGAGAAAGTTTTTCCATTATTTCTCTTTTACCGCCAAAAGCACCAACAGGCAGCCCACCGCCAATAATTTTTCCAAAAGTTGAAAGATCTGGTTTAATGCCGAGTATTTCCTGTGCCCCGCCTGCAGCAACTCTAAAACCGGACATTACTTCATCAAAAATCAAAACAATTTTTTCTTCATTACAAATTTGTCTTAGCTCTGACAGAAACTCTACGTTTGCAGGAACAACACCCATATTACCGGCTATCGGTTCAATTATTACTGCAGCTATCTGATCTTTATATTCTTTAACGAGTTTTTTAACCGAATCAATATTATTGTAATCAGCAAGCAATGTATCGGACGCAATTGCTTTTGTAACACCGGGAGAAGTTGGAACACCAAATGTTAACGCTCCGCTGCCTGCCTTAATTAAGAAATAATCGGCGTGTCCATGATAACACCCTTCAAATTTTATGAACTTATCTCTTCCGGTATAACCACGAGCAGCACGCACAGCGCTCATTGTTGCTTCCGTTCCGCTGTTAACCATTCTAACCATTTCTACAGACGGTACAAGATCGGTAATGAGCTGAGCCATTTTTACTTCGAGTTCAGTCGGTGCGCCAAAGCTTGTTCCATTTTCAAAAGCATCGGCCAGGGCTTTTTTGATGAACGATGGATTGTGTCCGAATAAATGCGGTCCCCAGCTCCCGATATAGTCGATGTATTCATTCCCATCTGCATCATAAAATTTTGATCCTTCGCCACGCTGAATAAATAGCGGATCGCCGCCAACTGATTTAAATGCTCTTACCGGAGAATTTACTCCGCCTGGAATATATTTTTTTGCTTTTTCGAATAACTGTTTGCTTTTCGTTGTGTTCATGATTTTTCTGTTTTAATGTTTAAAAACAATAGAACACGGATGACGCGGATTTAACGGATTCTCACAGATTAAATCAGTGGAAATCTGTATGATCAGTGTTATCAGCGTGCTATTCTGTTATTTAAATAAAATTTGATAATCTTTTTCTTTTCCCGTTTCCCAATAGTTTTCAGGAATAACTTTCCAGTTACCTAATAATTTTGGTGTAACCACGTTTTCATTTTCAATCCACTTCATAAGATAATATCTTAAATCTTTTTCAGTTGAATTGATAACGCGCCTGGATAATTCCTCCAGTGGAATTTTTGCCCCACGGGTTAAATGTCCGCCACCGCCGTTTCCGCGGTACGAATTTACGGCAACTTTATAAGTTTTATCTAAGTCAAAATCTTTTCCGTTTGAAAAACTTTTAATTATCACTCTTGATCCAACCGGTTTT
>DASVGS010000523.1:0-2992 GCA_036379435.1 Ignavibacteriaceae bacterium | reverse complement strand
AAGAGATTCAAATTGTATATCAGAATGTCTATTCCAGACTTTATATGAAATGTTTTTTAAGGTAAAATAATTCAGCAGGTGTTTGGAAAGTTTACCACTGCCAACTATCAGATATGAATATTCAGTTTTATTTTTTGGTACCTGCCTCAAAGATCAAGTCCATTCTAATTTTATGATGATTCCTTTAAAGTAGTCTTCTTAAAAAGATAGACTCTTGAATTAACTGGTAAAAAATATCTATAATTATTGTTTAATAGCAAGTGAGTAAAATCAACATCTCTATTGAGCTTTCATTTTATTAATATTAAAAGAAAACCCTCGTGTTACGAGGGTTTAAAATGTAATTTGATTTAATTTTGAATTAACTGGTCCTTAATTCCCCTCTTGAAATTCCAGACCGGAAATTATCCTGATTTTTCTATTAAACACTTTTCTGTATAGACCGGGAATTTTATCTCTCAGTCCTTCCATAAACATAAATATTACCGGAACGAGAACAAGTGTAAGAAACATTGAGCTTGTTAATCCGCCAACTAATGCCCACGCTAAACCTGATTTCCATTCAGAACCGGCACTTGATGAAAGCGCTATTGGCAGCATTCCGAAAACCATGGTAAGTGTAGTCATAAAAATTGGTCTTATTCTGCTTTTGCCTGCTTCAAGTATCGCTGCTGTAGTTTCCATTCCTTCTCTTTGATTGTAAGTAGTACGATCGACCAGAAGGATTGCGTTTTTTGCAACCAAACCAATTAACATAATTACTCCGAGCATTGTAAAAATGCTTAGTGCATTCATTGTTAATGCTAAAGCAAATAACGCGCCCACCATTGCAACAGGAATTGAAAACAGAACCACAAAAGGATACACATACGAATCATACAAAGCAACCATTATCATATAAACAAATAGAATTCCTGCAAGCATTGCTAAACCAAGGCTTCCAAATGAATCGGCTTGATTTTTAAGGTCTCCATCAAAAACAAGTTCAACACCTTTTGGAAGATTTTCATTTATCATAGCAGCTTGAAAATCCTGTCCGATACTTCCGCTCGGTCTTCCATTTACCTGAGAAAATACAACGATTGAACTAATTCTGTCTTTTCTTTCAAGCTTGGTTGGTCCTGCAGTTTCAAAAATATTCGCAAACTGCTGAAGTTCAACCAACTGACCTTTCGGGTTCATAAAAGTTAGCCTGCTAAGATCAGATATTCTGGATCTGTCAAACTGATCTAAAGATATTCTGATATCATACTCATTATCACCATCTCTAAACTTTGAATCATCATCACCGGTTAGTGCAACCCTTAATGTTGCGCCAACTTCTGCAATTGATAATCCGAAAGCTGCAAGTTTTTCTCTGTCAATCTCAACCCTTGTTTCGGGCTTTGCATCATCAGATGAAAGTCTGATATCGGTTGTTCCAGCAATTTTTTTAAGAACATTCATAACTGTTAATGATGCTTTTTGAACATCATCTCTGTTAGGTCCTTTAACAATTATCTGTATTGGTGTTGCATTGGCAGTTCCAAAAATTCCTATTGGATTTACTCGGACTGTAACATCAGGAATTTCCATAATTTTTTTCTTGATCAAATGCCCAACCTGATCAGTAGATTTATCTCTTAAATCTTTGTTTACAAGAGTAACATTTAGTTCAGAGGAATTGCTTGTTGATTGTCCTATCAATCCCTCATTTGAAGCACCGACATTAACAAATACTTTTTTTACTTCCGGAAGTGATGAAATAATTTTCTCAACTTTTTGAGTTACAAAATTTGTTTTCTCCAGAGTAGTTCCGGAGGGCAGTTCAATTGTTACAGCAAACTCACCACGATCGGATTGTGCAATAAATTCTGATCCTATAAATCCTGCCGGGACTAAAGCCAGTGATGCAAAAAATAAAGCTACTGTTCCAGCTAATACTTTCCATTTATTATTCAGACTCCATTTCAGTAGTCCAAGATAATGCTCAGTTAATTTTTTAAAGCTATTCTCAAACCAAATAGCAAATTTCCCAATAATAGTCTTGTTTGTTAGCTCACCCAACTTTCCTATTCTTGATGCCAATAAAGGTGTAACAGTAAAGGACACAAAAAGACTTAGCAACGTTGAGATAACAACTACCATAGCAAACTGTCTGATAATGTTACCAATCAATCCACCGGTTAGTGCAAGAGGAAGAAATACAACAACATCCACAAGTGTAATTGCAAGTGCTGCAAATCCTATTTCATTTCGTCCTTTTAATGATGCCGTTCGTTTATCTTCACCTTTTTCAAGATGGTGATAAATATTTTCAAGCACAACAATGGAATCATCAACCAAAATTCCTACAACAAGCGAAAGCGCAAGTAATGTCATCAGATTTAATGTAAACCCGAACATGTACATTGCAATAAAAGTTGAAATCATTGAAGCAGGAATTGCGAGTAATACAATAAAAGAATTTCTTATACTGTGTAAAAACAATAACATTACTATTGCCACAAGTACTACTGCAAGACCAAGATCAAACTTAACTGCATTTGCTGCATCAATTGTAAAGATGGAACCATCCTGTGCAATATCAAATTTTAGATTTGCTTCTTTATAATCATTCTCCATCTTGTTAATCTCATTGCGCACCAGTTTACTTACTTCAACCGCATTTGCATCTGTTTGCTTGTACATAAGCAAACCCACGGAAGTTGTTCCATTTATTCTTGTAAGATTTGTATGTTCTTTTGTACCATCTTCAACCTCAGCCACATCTTTTAACTTTATTTCACCGCCTTGTGCAGATCGTGCGACAATTAGATTTCTCAATTCATCAACAGAAGAAAATTTTCCGGCAACTCTTACAATTAATTGTTCATTAGCACCTTTTATTTTCCCGGTTGGAAAATCAAGATTTGAATTTTTAACAGCGCTGGTTACCTGCATTATTGATAAGCCGTAAGTCCTAATTTTATCAACATCAAGATTTATTTTTATTTCTCTTTCATCGCCTCCA
>DASVGS010000522.1:0-7577 GCA_036379435.1 Ignavibacteriaceae bacterium | reverse complement strand
AGTGGAGTTTCATATGTAATTTGGGCTTATGCTTTGCGTGAAATGGAATCTGCTAAAGTTGGTGCTTATCTTTACTTTGAACCATTTGTTACTGTTATTACGGCTTGGTTTTTTCTTAGAGAAGTTATTACTTTATTTATGATCTTAAGCGGATTAATAATTACTGCCGGCGTTTATCTGGTTAACAAGGACTAATGGTAAATTAAAATGATTTTAGATTCCAATAGCAAGAAGCCAAAAATAAAATATCCTTGCGACTGGCATTACAAAGTAATAGGAACGGATGTGGCTGAAATCATTAAAACAATTGAAGAAATTGTTGCAGGTATGGATTATGATATCTCCCCTTCCAATGTAAGTTCTAAGGGAAATTATTATAGTATTAACTTAAAAGTATTCGTAACATCAGAAGTTGTTCGTGATATAATTTTTACAAAGCTTATGGAAAGTGATTTTGTGAAGATGGTATTGTGATTTTTATAGTATAAAAAAGGATACTAACTATACAAACCTAAAATTATTTTCGGATATTAATTTCCCAATCTTTAAATATTTTAATTTTTTAATCGATCTTCTTTAAAACCATTTTTGTTTTTCCGCTTACCAATGTTAGTTTCATTTTATCAATGCTGTATGTAACTGTTTTTTGATTAAGAGCACCAACAACAGCTTTTTCAACTTTCATATTTGGGCAAGCCATCAAAGTACCCATTAAATTGCCAAATGTAATTTTGTTACCTTCAACTTCAATTGGACCGGTAAGACTGTTACAACCGGCGTGTCCTCCAAAGCGCATATCGGTTAAATTAAATTCAAATTGCGGTCTGCCTTTCATTAATTTTTCTTTTTTCAGATTGAATCCCGTCATCTCTTCCATTACATATATATCATACAACCTAATATCGTATAAGAATTTTCCACAGCCTTCAAAAGTTTTATAATTAGCATCGGTGGATTCTTTTGCTTCAACTCTAACTTTGTAAGTAAAATTTTCTCCCGACATATTATCCTGGCAGTTGTCTTTGATAATAGTTACTATCAATTCCCCGCTCTCAGTTTTAGCACGATACAGCATTACATTGGAATCCTGCGCCTTTATTCCCTCAACTGCCGGAGTAGTTAATTTAATATCATCCATTGTGGCAAAGCTTATAGATTTTTCAAAATCAATTTCAAGTGTCCAGTTGGGTTCGTTTCCTCTCGCAAAAAAATCAACACCATTTAAATATTTTTGCTGATAATAATCTGAATTCATTTCTATTGGTTCTTTGGTCGGTTTCACATTATTTATCTCTTCAACCTCTTTAATTTCTTTTACTGTGGTTGGATCTTTATGCAAATAATATTTTTCGTTATAAGATGATTTTGTTTTTTCCCCATCCTTATCAAGCATTACTAAATTTTTATCTCTGATTAAAAATAATTTTTTCTCATTGGAACCATTAACAGAAATAACTGAATCTGAAACAAACTCCCAGCTTCCATCATCGATAGAAATCTGTTCTGATTTTCCTTTGTATACGCTTTTTTGTTTGAATGTAAAATTATTTTTTAAGTTTAATTGATAATCAATTTCTTCACAGTCTGCACAGGGCAGCATTCCAATCCATATTCCATTAGTAACAAATGAAACCATTTTTGTATCCGGAATAATTTCGGGTGAAGAAGAACATCCTAAAAGCAGAATAAAAAGGAGTGTTGTACTCAATAAAACTTTTTGCATAAATAAATCCCTTTAACTTAATACGTAACCGTACCGCTTTAATAATATAAAAAATCAAAATAATATTATAGTTTTTCAAAAATTATACCGCCAATAATTAATTAATCAGCTTAAAAATAATTCGATAACAAGGGTTAATAATATGCATGTGTAATAATTACGGTTATTTGGGTACAAAAATTTTACTGGTTGATAAATTTTAAAGAGCTCAAATATTAGAAATTTTGTTGAAGGGTTACTTGCTGATTTGAATTAGGCTGCAGAGTATAAAGAAAAAACGCATTCCATTACTGGAATGCGTCTAATCATTTGGGGCTTATGAAAAATTTTAAGAAGCCGGAACTAAAAGTTCTTTATCAATTGCTTGTTTTAATGATTCTTTTGGAAGTGCACCAACAGCCATTTTCGGCTGTCCCACCATTGGAACAAAAAGTATTGAAGGGATACTTCTGATTCCGAAAACAGCTCCCAGTTCCTGTTCTTCATCAGTATTAACTTTATAAATATTTACTTTTCCTTTATACTCTTCAGATAATTCCTCAAGTACTGGTCCAACCATGCGGCAGGGTCCGCACCATGGCGCCCAAAAATCTATAATAGCAGGTAGCTCGCCATTAAATTTCCAATCCTGGTTTTTTTCATAATCAAAAACTTTTGTTAAAAAAGTTTCTTTAGTTAAATGCTCAGTCATTTGTTTGCCTTTCTTATGATTTTTATTTTCTTATTTAAGTAGTCCTGAATCTTACCTTTCTTCATACAGGTTTATTTCAGGATTGATCTTTCTAATTCTAGTTCGGAATTATTCGGTTTTTATACTGCTTCTAAAACCTTTTGCAATTTGCTTTTTACTTCGTCAGCAATCGACTTCATATTGGGATTCTCAATAACTGCTGTCATTATCTGAGGATCAAAAACAGAAACAACAGTCTTATCATTTTTTTCATATACGATAACGTTGCATGGCAAAAGTAATCCTAATTCTTCTTCAGCTTGTAAACCGCTGTGTGCAAGTTTAGGATTGCATGCGCCAAGTATTGTATATTTTTTAAAATCCACATCAATTTTTTTCTTTAGAGTTTCTTTTACATCAATCGTGGTCAAAACTCCAAATCCTTCTTTCTTCAATTCTTCTGTTACTTTTTCAATAGCTTGTTCAAAATTGTAATCTGTCGTTTTTGAAAATCCATATTTCATTATTTGCTGCCTTTTTCTGTTAAGTTATTATTTTTATTAAACAAAGATTTCCAATCAATAAAAAGAAATCCTGCAAACGCACCATAAGCTGTGCTGATATATGGATTACCCGAAATAGGGCAGCTTCCATTACATCCGACATAATAGTAATATGAGTATCCTGCTATTGCTCCACCAACAACTGGTAGAATCAGTTTAGCCCATTTCCAAATTATCTTAAACCCGAAGCGTTCCAACGAACCATTCCTCCGCTTAAATTACTTGCATTAAATCCCATTTTTTTAAGTTTAGATGCCGCAGTCAAACTCCGGTTGCCTGTATGACAATAACAAATTATTTCTACGTCTTTAAATTTTTTTAATTCCTGTTCTCTATCTTTAATATAAGTAACGGGAATATGATAAGATCCTTTGATAGAATTTTGCTTTCTTTCTTTTTCTGTCCTTACATCAAGAAAAACAACATTTCTTTCTTTTTTAACTTTAGCTAATGCATCTGCTGGTGAATACTGCTTTATTGATTTTATCAAATAGATCTTTTTACCAACATAATAGATAACAAGAGCGATTACAGCGTACAATAAAATTTGTTCAGTTGTCATAAGTCTTCATTTTTCTGTTAAGTTTGATAAGCAATTTAAGAAAAGGATTCAGTTTAAAAATGTGAAAAATATCACTCTTTACGAGTAATTCGTAATCAACCGATGTGGTTTTACTTTAGGTAGATTGATTGAATCAGGAATTCTGTCTTTTCATAAAAGCATTGTAAAAAAACATCAAAATAGCGCCTAAAACTCCTACTAATCCAATAACAAGAAAAACCATTTCCGGCTGCTTTGCTGTTGTGGCAAACGTTTGATATAACCATCCTCCGAATGTACCGCCTACCAGCCATGCAATTGCAATTGGTAAAAATGCAAATCCCTGAAACAATGCTGCCTGCCCTTTGGGTGCAAGATCTGCAAGATATTCATAGAATCTTGGAGCCTGAGTTTGTTCCCCTACAGAAAAAACAAAAATGGTAGCGACAATTAATCCTATTCCAATTGTTATCCCTGCAATCTGTGCAAAGTATAATAAAAACCAGCTTAATGCAGCAAATACAAATCCAATCATAATTGCTGTTGGAGTAGGAATGTTTTTTGTAAATCTATTGATAGGAATTTGTAAAAGAATTATTGTCCAGGCCCCAACGGAAAGAATTAATTCAATAGGTGCGTCGGGTGAAATATAATCAGAAACATAAAATGGAATAACAATAAAAAACTCCCAGAATACAATCCAATAAAGCGCAAACAACATTAAGAAAAACATAAACTTAAAATTCTTTACAACAGTAACTAAGTTTTTTATAACGGTAACAATGTCTTCTCTTTTTTCTGCGGCTTTGGCTGCAGGCTCTTTAAAGATAAAGAGAGTTGTAAAAAACATTAATCCGCAGCTTGCGGCAGAAACAAGATAAACAAATTCAATCCCGAATGAATCCCTGACAAAGTATGCTAATAGCGGACCGATAGCCGCACCAATGTTTACAAGCCAGTAATATATTGCATAACCAAAAGATTTTGTTTCGGGTGTTGTGGTTAGAGCAACCGTGCCCAAAACACTGGGTTTAATAAAGGATCCTCCAATTGCCGTAAAGATTAATATTAAAGAAAGAATCAAAAAAAGATTTGTATCTGTATACCAGCTTGAAAAAGCCGTCATTCCCGTTGAACCGATTAAAAAATATCCAATTGCAAGGACAAAAAATGCAAAAGAAAAAGCTTTTTTAAATCCAAACTTATCTGCTAATGCTCCCGCAAAGATTGGAAGAAAATATATCAGTCCACCGAAAATTGAAGAAAGCTGTCCTGCTTCAACTTCGGTAAATTTCAAATGATCTCGTAGAAAAACACTTAGGATAGTTGCTTGCCCGTAATAAGCTAATCTTTCAAAAAGTTCCATCCCATTAGCAACCCAGAATGAATGCTGAAATCCTGATTTTAGCTTTTGCATTGTTCCTGTTTGTTCCAAGATCTATCCTTTCAAAAATAGTGGGGCTAATTTAGGCAGACTGAATTAGACTAACAATAATTAATTCTATATAAACTGCTATTTAAAAACACAACAAGATTAGAGTATTAATTTTATAATATCTTTGATTGTTTTTTGTAATTGAGATTTAATGATAAAGCTAATATTTTAATTCTGTCAGTAAAGGTCTCTTATGAAAAAACAATCTTTAATTGATTTGACATTTCGTCCACTAACTCTTGCAGTCTGGAAAGATTTCGAAAATCTTTTTGGAGAAAAGGGTGCTTGCGCAGGTTGCTGGTGTATGTACTGGTTTATGAGTAAAAAAGATTATGATGAAAAACGAAAAGATGGACGGACAAAAAAAGAGATGAAATTAATTGTTAAAAATAATATCGAACCGGGTTTAGTTGCTTATGCCGGCAAAGATCCGGTTGGTTGGATTGCCATACAACCAAGAGAAAAATACTTTAGACTTTCAAAATCAAAAATTCTTCAACCAATAGATGACGAATCTGTATGGTCAATTGTGTGTTTTTTTGTTCATAAAGATTATAGAAAAATGGGCGTTTCTGTTGCGTTAATTAAAAATGCGTGTGATTTTGCGGCATCAAAAGGCGGAACGATAGTTGAGGCATATCCTACCGAGACAAAAACAAAAAATTCTGCTCCTGTATTTATTTATACCGGAACAGCCTCTGCATTTAGTAAAGCCGGATTTAAAGAGGTGGCAAGACGATCAGAGACAAGACCAATAATGAGAAAAATATTATGATGATCAGCATCAAATGAAATATACTTAAAGCTAACTAAATTGAATTTTATAAAAATAATTTTTAAACATACACAGACAATAAAAAAGATTAATATGAAAACATACTTAATAACATCTTTGATTATACTATTTGTTTCATCATTAAGTTTTTCTCAAAACAAAAATGCAGTTATATCAGAAGTAAAAAACAACGAAGTAAAAATTAAACTGCACAGATTAATTGAGTTTAACGATTCAAATACTAAAAGTAATAATAAATATTTAGTTGCTGATATTACTATTGAGAATATATCAAACAAGAGTATAGAAATGGGCGCTGAATACACAATGAGCATTACGATAAAAGATGCCAGCGGAAAAGAATATCGTTCGGGTTTGAAGGGCGAAGGTATCGTCTCAACATATCTTACCAGAAATAGCAGCGATGAGCAGGATCAGAAAGCACACAATCTATCTTTTAGCGATAAATTTCCTGCAAAGACAAAAGCACGATCTTTACTATGTGGATTTCAGATACCAAAAGATGCAAAGATCGTTTCATTCGGGGTGAAGAAAAAAGATTTGTGGAGTCCAATTAAATAAATCCAATCAAAATATTTTTAGTAAAGGCGATTTTTAAAAATCGCCTTTTTCATTTTTTAGAAAACACATTTCAAATTCCATTAAATGATAAAATTCACTTCGCAGTTAACAAATAAAAAATCTGTTTAATTAACCTAAACACAACATTTTATTTTTTTTTGATGGCATACTTTTAGAAAAAACTAAAGTGCTTAAAATTACCAGTATTCACTATTGCTATTTATTAATTTACAGATAATTGATATATATGAAATTAAAGACATTCCGGGGCGGCGTTCATCCCAAAGAATATAAAGAATTAACTGAAAATTTAGCCTTCGAGAAATTTCCTTTTCCTGAGATGATTATTCTTCCTCTTTCTCAACATCTTGGTAAAGAAGCATCTCCGCAGGTTAAAAAAGGTGATGAAGTAACACCGGGTCAATTGGTTGCAAAGGCAGAGGGATTTATTTCTGCACCGGTTCATACTTCTGTTGCGGGAAAAGTTATGAGCCTTGGTAAGGAACAAACATCAAGCGGATTTCCAAAAGATTCAATTGTTATAAAACGTAATGGTACAATTGATTCAGAAAAGTTTCTTTTTCCTCCTTTGAATCCCGAGACTGTTACTGCTGATGAAATAAGAGAACGTGTTGCACTGGCAGGAATTGTTGGGCAGGGCGGTGCTGCGTTTCCAACTTCAGTTAAACTTACTCCGCCTAAGGATAAAGTGATTGATGTTGTTATTCTTAACGGATGTGAATGTGAACCTTATCTTACTCGCGATTACAGATTTATGATCGAATGCCCGGATGATCTGATATCCGGATTAAAATTAATTATGAAAGCGCTTGGTGTTAATCGCGGGGTAATTGGAATTGAAGACAACAAACCGGAAGCAATCGAATTGCTTTCAAACAAAATTAAATTTGAACACGGATTAGAAGTTATTGCTCTTAAAACAAAATATCCGCAGGGTGCGGAGAAAATGTTGATAAAGGCAGTAACGGGCAGAGAAGTTCCCCCCGGAAAATTACCTATGGATGTTGGAGCAGTTATTCAGAATATCGGAACTGCAATTGCAATTCATGATGCAATAGTAAAAGGAGAAGTTTTAATTACCGCCGCACTTACTGTTTCAGGTAAAGGAATTAAAAATCCTAAAAATCTGATCGTGCCTGTTGGTACTCCAATTCAAAACGTTATTGATTTTTGTGGCGGAGTAACAGAAGACGCTGTTAAAGTTGTTGTAGGTGGACCCATGATGGGCGTTGCTCAGTTTGATCTTCACGCCCCGGTAATGAAAGCA
>DASVGS010000521.1:0-4752 GCA_036379435.1 Ignavibacteriaceae bacterium | reverse complement strand
TCGTGTTCTTCTCTAATTTCATCACCAAATTTTTTCTTTAGATCTTTTATAATTTGATCAACTTTTGTGCTGCCGTTGATCTTTGACCAGACAGCTGATCCGAACTTATCTAATTTTATTTTAAAGTGATCGCTCTTAAGTTTTGGTGAAATTAATTTAACTGCTATTTTATTTTTAAATTTTGGTACTATCACAGTAACCAGATCATCCTGATCTTCCATCTCAGAATAAAGTTTTATTGGAGTAAGATCAAGTGTATTAATACTCTTTAAAATTTTTTTTCGTTCGTTAAATGATAATGCCATAAATATGTAGAATTGCCTTAAAAAATTAAGGTCACACTGAGCGAAGTCGAAGTGTGACACTTAAATAAAATAATTGGACAATCGCCATCTTTCGACTCCGCTCAAGATGACTTTGGAATATTTACATTGAAACCTGTGGTGGTGCAGGATCATCCGGTTTACCAGCATTATTAACAGGTATTTTAATTAATAACCATGCAATAAATGCAAATACAAACAAGCTTACAATGAATGATGGCTGTTCCATAAATGCAAAAAGTTTAATTTCGCCAAACGCCAGTCCGGCAAAGAGCAGCCCAATAAGCGCCTCCCCTGCTATCAATCCGGCAGCAAGCAATACTCCATTATTTTCAACGCGTGATTTCTGTGCGTCATTAAAGTTTTTCTTAGCATTAACTTTTTCAACTATACCTTTAATCATACCGCCAACAAAAATTGCAAATGTGGTTCCCAGCGGTAAGTACATTCCAACGCTTACAAGCATAGGACTTTTAACATTCATTAAAATAAAAGCAACGCCCATTAACATTCCAACAAATATTAATATCCACTCCATATCTCCGGCAACAATTCCTTTGGAAAGAATTGCCATTAAACTGGCCTGAGGTGCAGGCAATTTATCACCACCAAAGCCGGTTCCACCCATTTTAATATCACCTTCGTGCAAAATTAGTAATGGTATAAACATAACCGAAGCTGCAACAACAACACCGATTATATCTCCAACTTGCATTTTCCAGGGAGTACCACCAAGAAAATGTCCTGCTTTAAGATCCTGAAGCATTTCTCCAGCAACTGCAGCAGCAACGCAAACAACCGCTGCGACACCAAGTACAGCAGCAACTCCTTGAGTTCCCTTCATTCCAAGGGCAACCATAAGAATAGCTGCAACAACCAATGTTGAGAGTGTTAATCCGCTTATAGGATTATTTGATGAACCAATTATACCAACCAAGTAACCTGAAACGGCAGCAAAGAAAAATCCGGCAATTATCATTACAACAGTTGCAACTAATGCAGCAACTATATTTTGTGCAAAATAATTGTAGATAAAAAATGTAGCTACAGCAGTTCCAAGAATTCCGATCATTATCCATTTAAAATTAATATCTTTTTCAGTCCTTATTTCGGTATGTTCACCGGTTGCAGCTTTTTTAACATCACCAACAGAACGAGCTATACCAGTTGCAAGACTTTTTCTCATCTTCCAAAGTGTAAAACCGGCGCCAACCAGCATTCCGCCGATAGCAATTGGCCTAACATAATCTTTCCAAACTGTTACCATGGTGGCTGCCCAATCAAAGTCTGCAGGCAGTTCCTGATTATAATATTTAAAGTAGGCAATCATTGGTGTTAATAATCCCCACGCTAGTACGCCGCCGCTAAAATTTAACGCAGCTAAACGGGGACCGATAATATATCCAACACCCATATAAGCAGGACTTACATCCGGCGATTTAAAAAGTAAATTTCCTTTACCAAGTGAGAATAATTTATCCCATGAGGTTGCAAATAATTTAAATTGTCCAAGAGATTGAATAACAGCACCTATACCCATTGCACTGAATAAAAACTTTGAACCTCCTGCACCGTGTCTACCGGCTTTATGGATTTCCGCAGCAGCTACTGATTCAGGGAATGGTAATTCAACATCTTCTACCATTACACGTCTCAGCAGTGCAACGAACATAATTCCAAGTATACCACCAGCAACCATTATGGCCGCAGAAATCATGTAGTTACCTGGAGTAAAGAAAGGATTCCAGATACCTGCAATAAAAAATGCAGGAAGAGTGAAAATAGCTCCGGCGGCAATGGATTCACCGATTGAACCGACAGTTCTGGTAAAATTTTCTTCCAGAATTGAGCCTTTCATAATTTTGATTAAAGCCATTCCGATAACTGCAGCCGGGTAAGTTGCTGCGATAGTCATTCCGGCTTTTAATCCTAAATATGCGTTTGCAGCACCAAGGATAACGGCAAGTACTAATCCGATAATAAGAGCACGAATAGTAAATTCCGCCATGTTAGTTTCAGGTGAGACGAAAGGGACAAATGGTTTTTGCTCTGCCATTTTTTTTCTCCTATTACTGAGCAATTAAAATTGTGGTTAGAGCCACATTTTCTCTAAAAATAGTGGGCTAAAGTTAAGCAGGAATGTGTATCATTCTCAACACTTATTTTATCTTTTAATGAGATAAATTTTCTTTTTGAAGTTTAATCAATCATTATTTTTTAGGGATTACAATATCGATAGTTGTTCCCTTACCCATTTCACTCTTTATATTTAATTTGCCGCCAAGAATTTCAACAAATTTTTTTGTAATCGTTAAACCCAGACCCATCCCCTCAAACTTTCTATTAAGTCCTTCACTACCCTGTCTAAAGGGTTCAAAAATTTGATTTATGTTTTCTTCAGGAATTCCTATACCGGTATCTGTAACAGAAATTATTACATTCTTTTCAACATCAACTGCGCTTAAAGTTATTTGTCCATCAATAGTGTATTTAACAGAATTATCTATAAGATTACAAAGAATTTTATGCAGTATGGTATAATCAGTATTTATAAAAATCTTTTCTTTATCAACACTTACATTAAGTTGCAAACCTTTTTTATGCACCTGATCAGAAAATGCATACTTGCACTCCTGAATTAATGTAACTAAATCAACAGCACTAAATTTTAATTCAAGTTTCTGAGATTCAATTTTGGAAAGATCTAAAATAGAATTAAGTGTTTCATTTAATCGTTTGCTGCTTTTATGGATAATCTTTGCCATCTCACGATGATTTTTATTATCCATTTCTGAAAGTAATAATTCTGAAAATCCTATTATTCCGCTCATTGGTGTATTTAATTCGTGACTCATATTTGAAAGAAAAGTAGTCTTCATTCTATCCATTTCTTCAGCTTTATCTTTAGCAAGTATCAAATCAAGTTCAAGTTTTTTTCTTTCTGTATTATCTCGGATGATTGCCAAAAGCGTTTCTTCTTCACCATGTTTAATTAGTTTTGCACTTATTTCAACAGGAATCATGGTTCCATTTTTTCTTTTATGATTTGTTTCGAAAAGTGCTCCATCCGGATTATTAATTGATGAAAATATTACTTCTATATCCTTCTTTCTGTCATAACTTAAATCAAGTAAATCCATTTTCAGCAGTTCAGATTTTGAATAGCCATAGGTATCAAATGCTTTTTGATTTGCTTCGAGAATTTTACCATTCTTATCAGTACTGATTATCATATCGTTTGCATATTTTGTAAGTGAAGTATATCGTTCACTTATAGCATCTTTTTCTTTTCTTAGATTAAATGTTCTTGTTAAAAAGTGTAATTTACTTCGCTTCCATATTGCATATGTTATACTTGCAGAAAGTATTATTAGCAGCATTGATATTAATAATATCAGCATTGCTGCATTTTTAATTGATTGCGTTACTTTTTCCTGATCTATTTTAGCCAATAAAATCCAATCTGTACCGGGTATATCATTTACCGATGCAAAAATTTTAGAGCCTTTAAATTTTGCATCTTTAAAAAATTCCTTGCCTTTAATAAATGATTCAAGTTCACTTTTATCTTTTTTGCTTATAGGTATTGTGCGGATTTTGTAAACATCATTTTCATTAACGTCTTTTAGAATAAATCCTAAATCACTCTGCTTCTTAAGAAGGATATATTGAACGTCCTCAGTTTCCTGTTTAGTGTAAGAAATAATCGGATGTAAATACTCGAAGAAAGAAACTTCCGTCCAGATATATCCCAGAATACCCTTAGAACTTTTTACCGGAGTAATAATAGCTTGCAGCAGATTTTTATTTTCACCAAGGTAAAGGTTTGATAATTGCGAAGATTCTGTTTGCAGTAATACTTTTAATTCGTGTTTAAGAAAATTATCGTAAATACTTCTGGAACTGTCTGTCGTAAAAAGTAAGTCGGCTTTTGTGTTGAGAATATTAATACTCACAAATTCAAAATCATTTTTCAGTTCATCTGACCAAACACTAATATGCTTTTTGACATTCTGTAAATCTCTACCGGTAAATAATTTTTTTAGATCATCCTCAACAGCCGGCAGTAAAAGAAATGCCTGTATTGTTCGTTTTCTTTGTGCTTGTTCTTTTTCTATCTGAGCAAGTTTTATTTCTTTTATTGTAGCAACGTGTCTGTATAATTCATCTTCAATCGAATTTTTTCTATCCAGATAGTAAAGATATCCGGCTACAGAAATGACTACTGAAACAAACAGAAAATACAACAAGTATTTAAAGGGAAATCTATCTTCTGAAAAATTTTTCATTTAATATCTTTAATTACATTTCTAAAAACTTAAAACTTTAATTTTCTAATTCCGAGATGACAAATTGCAAAATCATATTTTACAGGATCCAAAGGATCAAATCTTTTAAGATTATCCGTTATTTCTTCGGCCATTTTCCA
>DASVGS010000520.1:0-13092 GCA_036379435.1 Ignavibacteriaceae bacterium | reverse complement strand
TTGGGCGATTGAGGAAAAATTGAAGTAACAAGGGTTAATACTACGAGAGTATAAAAAAGAAATAATTTTTGTTTAGACATTGCTCCACCTATTAGTGTAATTAGAATTTTGCAGTGTAAACTTAAAGAGAAAATCTTACCTCATGAAACATATTATGATAAACGGAAATTAGAAAGCGATTAAAGATCTTATAGATTTACCTTAAATAAATCCAACCAATCTTTTATATTGCTAATAGAAATTCCCATAAATTTTATTATAGGTTTTACAATGAAAATATTATTGGCTGTATCGTTTATGTTTTTATTAATGATCGCTTGTACAGAAAAACAAAATCCGCAAAAAGATTCAGAGGAAGTTACAATGCTTAAGGAAACAATTAGCAAGTTTGTTCCCGTTGAAATAAAGTATGATGATAATCTTTTAACAGACAGGGAAAAAGTTGTGCTTGAAAAACTTTACCGTGCATCAAAGATAATAGATGAAATCTTTCTGGAGCAGGTATATTCTAAAAATTTTGAAATACGGGATTCATTGAAGAAGATGAACAATGAAACAGCGTATCTGCAATCCCAGTTGTTTACAATAATGTTTGGTCCATTTAACAGGCTTGAGGATAATGACCCGTTTATAGGAACAAACAAAAAACCGCTCGGTGCAAATTTCTATCCTGAAGATATGACGAAGGAGGAGTTTGAAAAATTTGTAAAAGAAAATCCGAATGAAGAAAAAAGCTATACAAGTGAGTTTACCGTTATAAGAAGAGAAAATGGAAAGTTAGTTGCAATTCCTTATAGTCAGTTTTATAAAGATAAGTTATCTGCGGCCTCAAATCTTTTAAAGGAAGCTGCTGATAATTGTGATAATCCATCGTTAAAAAAATATTTGCTTTCCCGCGCTGATGCTTTTTTAAGCAATGATTATTATCAAAGCGATATGGATTGGATGGATTTGAAGGATAATAAAATTGAGGTGATAATTGGACCATATGAAGTTTATGAGGATGAGATGTTTAACTATAAAGCTTCGTTTGAAAGTTTTGTGACAATTAAAGATCCGGTTGAAAGTAAAAAACTTGAGGTGTTTGCAAAATATTTAACTGACATCGAAAAAAATCTTCCGCTTGATGAAAAACATAAAAATTATAAACGCGGCTCGGAGTCGCCAATTGTAGTTGCTAATGAAGTGTTTACGGCGGGCGATACAAAAGCGGGGGTTCAAACGCTTGCTTTTAATTTACCGAATGATGAAAGAGTAAGACAGGCAAAAGGATCAAAGAAGGTAATGCTTAAAAATGTTCACGAAGCAAAGTTTGAAAAACTTTTAAAACCAATTGCAGAAATAGTGCTTGAGCCGGAACAATTAAAGTATGTTACGTTTGATGCATTCTTTAACCATACGCTTATGCACGAAATGTCTCATGGTGTTGGTCCCGGATTTATTACAATAAACGGCAAGGCAACAGAGGTAAAAAAGGAATTGAAGGAAACTTATTCCACAATGGAAGAGTGCAAAGCTGATATACTTGGAATGTATAACAATATGTTTATGATAGAGAAGGGTGTTTATCCAAAAGAATCTGAAAATGAAATACTGGTAACTTTTCTTGCCGGTGCTTTTAGAAGTATGCGGTTTGGAATTGGTGAAGCACATGGCGGAGGAAATGCAATAATTTATAATTATCTGCTTGAGAAGGGCGGATATGTTTACGATGAAGGAACACAAAAAGTTCGTGTTGATTTTGTAAAGATTCATGATGCACTTAAGGAACTTGCAAACCTTATCTTAACAATTCAGGCAGAGGGGAATTATCAGGGAGCAAAAGATTTGATCGCAAAGTATGCTGTCAATTCGCCCACAATTAAGGTGCTTAGAAAAAAACTTGAAGCTCTTCCTGTGGATATAAAACCTGTTTTTGAGATTGAGGAGAAGCTAAAATAACAAAAACATAATAGCACGCGGATTGAACGGATTAAACAGATAAAAACAGATTTAAATGCAATTTAAACACCAAGACATAACTGAGAAAATTATTAAAGGGTTCTATAATGTTTATAATATACTTGGATATGGATTTCTTGAAAAGGTTTATGAAAATGCCCTATTGATTGAGCTAAAATCACTAGGATTAAATTGTGTTAAACAAAAACCAATTTCGGTCTATTTTAAGGAGAAATTAGTTGGAGAGTATTTTGCTGATATTATTGTTGATGGTTGCGTTATTCTGGAATTAAAGGCGGCGGAAGGAATTATTGAAGAACACGAAGCACAATTATTAAATTATTTAAAAGCCACAGAAATTGAAGTCGGGCTACTTTTAAATTTTGGAAAGAAACCACAATTCAAACGACAGATATTTGAGAATCAATTTAAAAAATCCGTTTAAATCTGTTTGATCTGTTAAATCCGTGTTCCATTAAAGGATGATTTAAAGAAAAAGGCGAGTTTTAATACTCGCCTTTTTTTAATAATAAATTAATAATTAATTTATTTAATGAGAATCATTTTACGGGTTTCTGTAAACTTACCTGCTTGAAGTGTATAGAAGTATACACCACTTGCTAATCCGGAACCATCAAAACTAACTTCGTGAACACCGGAACTTTGAACATCATTTACTAAAGTTGCAATTTCTTTTCCAAGAATATTGTAAACTTTTAATGTAACCTGCGATTGTTCTGCAAGAGAAAATCTTATCTGGGTTGTTGGGTTAAACGGATTAGGATAATTCTGCTGCAGTTCAAAATTATTAACTACAGTTGGATTGTTTTCTTCTTCAACTGATGTAGGAATGCCTGTAGAATTTGAAACATATACATTGTATTTGAGACCGAGGGTAAATGGCGCACCATCTTCAGTGTACAAAATCCATTTTTGTATTACATCATAATACCAAACACCTAAAACGTGATCGAAATAAGCACCGTCATTAAGTAATTGAGTTACCAGGATATTTGCATCCGGATTATTATTGGTCAATGGATTATCAAAGACAGTATAATTGTTTTGAACGCTTAGACTTGCACTATCAACATTGTGTACAAAAGATTTATCATCATTTAACAACCAGACATTAAAATCTTTTCCTTCCGCCATAGCAGAAGCATCCTGATTGAAAATTGTCCACTTTGATCCATTATACCAGAGACCAACATTAACATTATTATACGATGTTACATATTGGGGTTGAACTAAAATTCTTGCATTCGGATTACTATTTAATAATGGATTATTTATAATTGTATAGTTTGATACTATGTTGGATGCCGATGATGTGTGTAAGAATGCTGAATCTGATTTTGGAGCTACTGCAACATTAAAATATAATCCTTCCGGCATAGCAGAAGCATCCTGGCTGAACACGCCCCAGAAACTGTTAGCATAATGATATACTCCAAGTTTTACATCATAAACAGCTGTTCCGGATCCAAAAGGATTCCAGTTATGTAATGCAAAAACCATTGCATTATGATCTCTATTAACAAGAGGATTATCAAAGTATGTTAAATTACCTGATATATTTGCGGCCTCTGAGTGGTGCACAAAAGATTGAGATCCAAAATAAACATTGTATTTGGAGTTTTCTACCATGCCCAGTACATCTTCATTATAAATAGTCCACTTGTGTGAACTTGTGCTATAATATGTACTAACTCTTGAAGTATTATATACGCCGCCCAAACCACTTCCATTCCAATTTTGTGTAACGTAAACTATTGCATTCGGATTATCATTAAGAGCGGGATGATCTATTTCCGTGGTTGCGCCAGATATACTGCCAGACACCGCTGTTTGAAGTAAAGAATTATCATCATTTAAAATCAAAACATTAAACGATGCTCCAACAGGCATAGCAGCAATATCCTGATTAAATATTGCCCAATGTGAACCATCGTACCATACTCCAACTTCATGATTGTTATACACGTTACCTGCTGAACTGATTAAAATTTGAGTTACAAGGATTCTTGCATTCGGGTTTCCATCTAATTCAGGGTGTGATAAAACTGTCCAGTTAGAAACAATATTTCCAGCTTCGGCAGAATGCTGAAAAACTGTAGACTGACTTTCATCCGCAACTAAAATATGATATGCAGAATTTTCAACAACAGGGACTATACCTGCATCCTCATTAAAGATTGTCCAGTTGGATCCATTATACCATAAACCAGAAACGTGATCGTTGTATACTCCGCTTCCGCTTCCATTCCAGTTATGTGAAATAAATAATTTGGCATCTGCATTTCCATTTGTATATGGATTATCAATTACTGTCCAGTTGCTTGCTGAGTTACCGGCGGTTGCAATATGTAAAAAATGTTTTCCCGGACTTATTGGGGGCGCATCGCCACCGGGAACCGGTTGGGTATAAGAAATATTTGTAATGAATAACGCAAGAACGATGAAATGCCATACGTGATGAAACAATATATGTTTCTTCATTATTAGCCTCCTATAATGATTAATGATTAGTTGTTAGATACTGAAATAAATATATATGGTCACATACTTTTCAAATATTATTCCAATAATTAATATAAAATAATCGTAATTTTTGCAAGGATTACGAGATAATTAAGTAAAAAGGTAATTAATTTATCGGTTAATTAATCGTTTGTTAACTCATTTAATACTATTTGTTTTATTGATTTCCGGAAGGAATAGGTTTTTTGGTTAAAAGGGTGAGATATATTTCGGCTGATCTTTTACGCGGGCTGGTAATCATAATTATGATTGAAGTTCATGTATTTAATGCCTTCCTCTTACCCGAATTAAAACAATCATACTGGTTTAGTGTACTTAACTTTATTAATGGATTAGTTGCCCCATCATTTTTGTTTGTCTCCGGTTTTGCATTCCAGGTTTCCTCAGTTGGTAAACTTGATGAAATGCGAAAGTTTGGCAAAGCATTCTGGAAAAAGATGATGAGGATTTTCCAGATAATAATTATTGGTTACGTGCTTCACCTGCCTTATTATTCTTTTTCTAAGATCGTGAATGAAGCAACTCCGCAGCAGTTAAAAGATTTTTTTGCTGTTGATGTTTTACAGTGTATCGGAGTTGGTTTATTGTTTTTATTTCTTACAAGATTGTTAATCAAATCTGATAAAACATATCATAACTTTTTAATCTCATCATTAGTATTTGTTACATTAATTTCTCCGTTGTTGTGGAAAATAGATTTTAATCAATATGTTCATCCGTTAGTTGGAAATTATTTCAATAGGTTGAACGGATCGTTATTCCCGGTTTTTCCGTGGCTTAACTTTTTACTTGCCGGCGGCATCTTTGCAAAGTACTTTGTTGATGCACGTGAAAGAAATGAAGAAAAAAAGTTTATAAAGAGCATTACAATTACAGGCTTAGCTGTTTTGCTTTTCGGTCATTTATTTTATTCGGGATTATTTCCGAAAACACTTACTTCGATTCTGCCAAACCCGGTTTTCTTTCTTGAACGATTGGGTTACATACTGGTATTGTTTTATTTCTGCTGGATTGTTGATAGAAAAACAAATGCAAAAAATTCCTTTGTAATGGATGCAAGCAGAGAATCACTGCTTGTTTACTGGCTGCACTTAATAATTATTTATGGGATGTTCTGGAATGAAAAGAGCTTTGCAATAATTATTGGTAATAATTTAAATGTTTCTGCAGCAATCGGGGCAACTTTTTTATTAATAATGGTTATGATCTTAATTGCAAAACTATGGGGCCAGGCAAAGAAAAGATATCCAAAATATTCTTCGGCTGCTGTAAGAATTTCTATTCTTGCTCTGCTGATTATTTTTTTTGTTTCTTAGAAGTAGTATAAATACTTTATCTTAAAAACCCCTGCGCGCTCTGTTGTGTGCATTTTGTTTGGCAGCAGGTTGTTGTTTGCATCGTATTCATCGCTTCTGTCTTTAACTTCATTTATTGCAAAATATATCCAGCTTTTAGGTGAAAAATTATAACTGAATAAAAACCCGGCTATGATTCTATCCATTCTATCAGATGATTTTATAAATACGTTATCAACGTAAACTCTAAAATTTAAATTGTTAACTGGCGTTAGTGAAAAATATGGGCGGGCATTATATGTTATCTCTTCTACATTTCCATCCGGATTCCCTTCAATAAACATATCATACGATGTTCCGACCTCAAGTATATCCAGAGCTTTCCATTCCACCGAGAAACCAAGCCAGGAATAAAACGCTAGGAAATCCCGATCAAAATTATAACTGCGCTCATATCCGCTCCAAAAATTTCCATTCCACTTTTGTGATATATCAAACCAGGAGCTAAGGCTTACATTATATGAATTGTACAAAATACCTTCATCTTTACTTTTACCATAGTTAGTATTTATTTCATAGCCCCATCCGTCTCTAAACTGCATATTAAATCCTAACACTAGGGCATAATCTGTATAAAGATCTGCATCTTCATAATTTAGTGATGGTCCAAAATACAGCAGCATGTTTCTAAGTGCTCCATCTTTAAAATACCATGTTGGTCCGGTTAATCCGACCGTTGAAAAAGTACCTTTCCAGGGAACATAACCAATTTGATCTACATCAAAATTTTTACCGATAGCTCTTGTACGGAAAAGATTTACCCACGAACTTGAAAAGTTTGTAAATCCGATTGATGCGGCATAATCGCCATTGTTATTTTCAAATGACCTAGCAAATTGATAAGATAACTGCCAATCGGATGCACGAAAAGCACCGTCGACATCTATAACTCCGTATGTATTGTCTTTATTTTGCTTTCCAACCATCAAAACACCAATTGATGAATTATCCAGAATTTGTTTTTTAATTCTGCCGGAACCAAAAATTGCTTTTTGTTCTGTAAGACTTTTTTCATCATCCACATAATCGGTTTCACCTGTCATTGCAACAAAACCCCCGTATTCCCAATCGTTGTATCTTCCAAAAGCTTTGGCACCAAATGTTAGCGGTACTTCTTTTCCACCGGGCAGTAATTTTCCAATTCTTCTTGAATAAAAAAGTTCCAGCGGACTGTAAAATCCTGTGTTGCTTTGTTTGCCCGAAGGATTAAAAACTTCATTACCTTGCGTAAAGAATGGTCTTCTTTCGGAAAAGTAAGACTCATATCTGCTGATGTTAAATGAAAATGGGTCTGCTTCTATTTGTGCAAAATCAGGATTGGCAGTTAATTGAAAAGTAAGTTGTTCCGATGGATTATAAAATATGTCTAATCCTGCACCGGCATCAAATTTATATTTATTACCCGCAATGTATTTTACTTTAGATATTCCAACAGGATAAACTTCAAAGTTTAATCCGGTAATACTTGGTTTAAAATCATCAAAGACAAGTCTGCCGAATTTAGAAATTCTTTGTCCTTCGCTTTGTTCGTACTCGCACCAGTAAATATCTTCTTTATTGTAGGATCTCCAGCGGTCAAAATCCAAGCCCCATTCGGTTAGATTTTTATCATACTTAATTGATTTGTATGGAATTTTCATTTCAACAACGTAACCCCAATCATAAATTTGGGAAGCAGCATCCCAAATTCCATCCCAGATGTAATCGCGGTTGCGTGCATCATCAAGCATTCGGGAATCAGACTTAACTCCGGATGCGTTAACTGCAAACTTGTAGGCAGTTTGTTTATCTCCAAAAGTATCAAGCATAACTGAAACTATATCGCCAGTATATGCATCCTGCATTCCGGCATTTGCCTGGATGTTACTTTTATCATCATAACAGATCAGCAAACAACAAATTGCTTCTTCAGTAGTTAGCATTTTTGCAACGGTTTTTACAGAAGTTGGCTGATTAAAGTATGGTTCTAATTGAAAAAAGTTTGTTGTTGAATCAGCATATCTCCATGCTTCATCTATAATACCATCAACAATTATTTCTTTATCTGTTTTGATCAGCATTATAGATTTATTTAGATTTTTGCTTCCTTCGGTTGCAAATAGAAATGTTGATAAAGCTATAATAAAAATTAATATAAGTTTGTTCATATGGTTCAGGCTTTTAAACTTTAGATCGATATTAACTATTCAAAGTTACCTTATACAAATAATTTATTTTTAACTTTTAGATGAGCGGTTTAATAGTTTTATAAACGAGACGAATGGAATATAATTTGTTTTACCGTTAGTTTTTGAAAACAGAAGAGAATGTTGACATTTTAATTCCGGATGGTTTGGAAATCTTATTGCATAATTGTTTAAAAAACAAAAGCCCCGGAAAATCGGGGCTTAAAAACCTGAAATGAATTATTTATTAACCTAAATAAGCTTTCAGTCTGCCGCTTCTTTTTGATTGCCTTAAATTTCTTAAAGCTTTTTCTTTAATCTGTCTAACGCGTTCGCGTGTAAGATTAAATCTTTCGCCAATCTCTTCTAAAGTAGCTGAATGATCTCCATCAATTCCGAAGTATAATTTTATTACTTCTGCTTCTCTTTCTGAGAGAGTTGAGAGAACATTTGCAACTTCTTTTTTCAAAGATTCGGTCATTAATTTATTATCCGGCAAAGGCTGTTCATCATTAGGAAGAATATCAACCAAAGAATTTTTACCATCATCACCTTCTTTTAAAGGTGCATCCATTGATACCTGTCTTCCTGCTATCTGAAGAGCATAAGCAACTTCTTCAGCGCTCATTTCAAGAATCTGGGCAAGCTCATCAGTAGTGGGCTTACGTTCGTATTCCTGTTCTAGATCTCTGTAAGCTTTGCTTATCTTGGTAAGATTTCCAACCCTGTTAAGGGGTAATCTTACAACTCTTGATTGATCTGCAATTGCCTGCATAATAGATTGTCTAACCCACCACACAGCGTAGGAGATGAATTTGAATCCACGGGTTTCATCAAACCTTTCCGCGGCTTTTATCAAGCCAATATTTCCCTCATTGATGAGATCGCCAAGAGATAAGCCCTGATTTTGAAATTGTTTTGCAACGCTCACTACAAATCGGAGGTTTGCTTTTATTAATCTTTCCTGGGCTAATCTATCTCCCTTTTTAATTTTGATGGCGAGTTCAATCTCATCATCGGGAGTGAGAAGATCAACTTTACCGATTTCCTGTAAATACTGGTCTAAAGATTTACTTTCTCGGTTGGTAAATTGTTTTGTGATCTTCAAGAGTTAAGTCTCCTTAATTGTGATTTTAATATTTGATATTTCCATCATTGATTCTTCTGAGAGGAAGAACCGGAGTGCCGATTTTATAAACGGCAAATATAACACTTAATTAGATAAATGTAAGTGAAAAATGATTCCTAATTAAATATTAATTATTTCTCCCGAAGCAGGATATTGCACATTTTGGTAGCCTTTTTGAATTATTTTTTCTCTAAGCGGTAATGCCATATCTTCTTCACCATGCACTAAAAATATCGATTTTAACTTGTTTTGAGTATTTAGACGCAGATAATCCAATAATTCCTTTTGATCTGCGTGACCTGAGAAATAATCCATTATTTTGATTTTTGCATTTACATCATATTCTTCACCAAAAATGTTCACTTTTTTATCTCCGTCCATTATCCGTCGGGCTAAAGTGTGCTCTGCAGCATACCCAACAAATAAAATTAAATTTTTAGGATTGCCGATATTATTTGCAAGGTGATGTAAAATTCTTCCGCCTTCTGCCATACCAGATGCCGAGATAATAATCATTGGTCCCTTCTTATCGTTCAGCTCTTTTGATTCCTCTGTTTTTTTTATGTACTTCAATCTCCCAAACCCAAACGGGTCAGATCCTTCTTCCAGAAATATTCGTCCGGTTTCTCTATCCAGGCACTCAGGATGTGATCGGAAAACCGCAGTTGCATCAACTGCCAGGGGTGAATCAACATAAATCGGAATTTCAGGAATTCTGTTTTGATCAAAAAGTTTGTGAAGCATGTAAACAATAGTCTGCGTTCTTCCAACAGCAAATGCCGGAATGATAACTTTTCCCCCGTTATTTATAACTTCATTTATTGTTGATGAAAAATCCTCTTCAACTTCTTCGGCGGGGGAATGAAGTCTGTTTCCATATGTTGATTCCATAATCAGCACATCAAGATCGCGAAGAACATCTGGCGATTTTATAACCGGCGAATCCGGTCTTCCAATATCACCAGAAAATCCCAGATTAATTTTTCTTCCATCCTTTTCTTCTATTTCTAAAAATACTCCCGCAGATCCAAGAATATGTCCCGCATCTCTAAAAGTAACTCTGATTCCTGGATACAAATCGATTGCTCTGTTATATTGAACACCAACAAATTGATCCATAGCTTTCTCAACATCTTCTAAAGTGTAAAGTGGATCAAGCGCTTCTTCATTTTTCTTTTTTCGTTTCTTGTTCACAAACTCAATATCTTTTTCCTGTAAATGTGCAGAGTCGCGAAGCATGATCTGGCAAAGATCAACAGTTGCAGAAGTTGCATAAATCAATCCTTTAAATCCTTTACTAACAAGATTTGGAATGTTGCCGCTGTGATCGATGTGTGCGTGCGATAATATCATTACATCAATTTCTGCAGGATTAAATTTAAAATTTTTATTCCTGTCATACGTTTCGCTTCTTTTTCCCTGGAATAATCCGCACTCAAGTAATATTTTTTTTCCGTTTATATGAAGCAGGTGCTGTGAACCCGTAACTGTTCTTGCGCCGCCGATAAATTCTATTTGCACAAAATTTCTCCGTTAATTTTTATTCGATAATTTTATTTTGACTTTTATGATTACTATCATAATATATTTTTTCTATTCTCTTATCAGGAACCAGCCAAATTAGCGCTACTAAAACATAAATACATTGAGTTATCAATGGACTGACAAAAACCAATAATATAGCAGTTAAATATAAAATTGGAGATGCTTTGCCTTTTATATCTTTACCAATTGCTTTGATTAATAATGAATCTTTTTCCAGGGTTTTTACAATTAACGTCTGAAGAATATAGTATGCAATTGCAGCCAGCAATAAAATTGTTCCATAAATTAATGTTGGGGTTTGCTCAAAGTGATTTTCGCCCATCCAGCCGGTTACAAATGGAAAAAGTGAAAGCCAGAAAAGTAAATGTAAATTTGCCCAAAGAATTCCGCCGTTAACTTTCTTTGCAGCGTGTAATAAATGATGGTGATTATTCCAGTAGATGCCTATATACAAAAAGCTAAGAACATAACTTAGCAAAACAGGAATAAGTGGTTGTAAGGCATTAATATCGGGAGTGTGAGGAACTTTTAGTTCCAGAACCATTATTGTGATAATTATGGCAAGCACGCCATCGCTAAAAGCTTCCAGTCTGTTTTTTGTCATAAGTAATATTTAAAAATAATGCTAATAAAATTTATCTGCCATTTTTATGATTGTTCTTAAATTACGGATAGTTATCTCCTGCCCCAATGCCCTTTCCAAATCTTTTCCGGATATACCGGAATCACTAAAATTTTTTCTGCATAACCAGTATAATTCTTTTTTGTTAAAAATAAACTCATTTGCTTTGTCTGATAATTCAATTGTTTTTTTCTTGCATTCCTTACCTGGTTCAGTATCGAGAAATCCGATATAAAGAGAATTATTTGTGTCGTTTAAATCAGATTTCTTAAATGGAACGTATTCGGAAATTTCTTTTAACTCATCTGTTGTTCTTATAAATACAGCAACTTTATAACCGAGAGTTTTTTCCAAATGTCGTTCTATTTTCTGCTTGATTAAATCAATGTTCTTGGATTTTGATTCGAATACCACATTGCCGCTGGCAATAAATGTTTCAGCTTTTTTGAATCCCATCGCTTCAAAAAGTTGTTTTAGAATATCCATCTTAACTGTATGTCCTCCAACATTTATCGCCCGCAAAAATGCTATATGTTTTTCCATAATTGAGATAACCTGAAAATTATCTTACCTTGTTTTTATTTAAATGAGAGGTTTGATGGTTTATCAAATCTATACTTTAATTGTGTGCTCAAAACAGCAATCCAATCTTTAATGCTTATTGGTAAACTCATGTAATTATTAGGATCTTGTTTTTTATAATCCTTCCTGTCGGTATAAACATCTATTTTACCTTTTGAAAATATTGCCGCTGTAACAATTCCGCTGTAAAGATTAATATCAAGTTTTGCCATCTCTTCTCCGCCGTTATGAGCCGCATTGCCTTCAAGTACAACACCACCGCTAATTAAATCAACTGAACCAATAACATCAAGATTTTTTATAAAATGCTGAAACTCTTTGCCAAGAATTTTTTTAAGTATTGGTTTCAGAGTTTTATCCTCTAAAATTTCATTTGATTTATAATCGCCAACAAAGGCTTTAAAGCGTGAAAAATCATTTTGTACCTGTGCTGAAATTATTGCTGAGAATAGAAATAATAACACTAATGTTTTCATAAGGTTGCCTCCTTAAGAGTTTGTTGATAAATATTTAAGATTATAATTATTCTATAATACTAATTTGAATATATGAAAAAGTGGAGTATAAAATTACGCTTTGTCTGCAATTTACAATTTGTATTTTAGTGAACATATTTCTAAAAATTTCTGGATAGATCATGAAAATAATATTAATCCTTTTCCTCTTTGCCGCCTCTTTGCTGGCCCAGGTAAAAGCAGATGATGTGAAATCATTCACATTAAAAAACGGAATGAAAATTTTTGTTCTTGAAGATCATTCTATTCCCAATGCAAACATGTATTTTTTTTATAAAGTGGGATCAAGGAATGAATACACCGGTATAACAGGTATCTCGCATTTCTTTGAACATATGATGTTTAATGGGGCAAAAAAATTCGGACCTAAAGAATTTGATCGTGTAATGGAAGCAAATGGCGGATCAAACAACGCATACACTTCAGAAAACATTACAGCATATACAGATTGGTTTCCTTCTAGTTCAATCGAAGTAATGTTTGATCTTGAAGCCGACAGAATTGCAAACCTAAGTTTTGATCCTAAAATGATTGAGAGTGAGCGCGGAGTCATTCTTTCTGAAAGAAGTACCGGGCTTGAAAACAATCCACTGGAGCAATTGTGGCAGGAAGTTCAGGCAACTGCTTTTGTTGCGCATCCTTATCAATGGCCTGTAATTGGCTGGGAATCTGATATTAAAAACTGGACTAAAGA
>DASVGS010000519.1:0-2721 GCA_036379435.1 Ignavibacteriaceae bacterium | reverse complement strand
ATTCAGCAATGAAGCGATAAAACAATTTAACAATCAAATTAAATGAATAAAAAAAGAGGCATTAAATAATGGACAAAACAAAAATCACGATTGAATCATTAATATCTGCAGATACAAAAAAAGTTTGGGAATACTACTCTGCACCTGAACATATTACAAAATGGAATTTCGCTTCCGATGATTGGCATTGCCCAAGCGCAGAAAATGATTTGAGAACAGGCGGTAAATTTAAAAGCAGGATGGAAGCCAAAGACGGTAGTTTCGGATTTGATTTCGAAGGAGTTTATGATGAAGTAGTTGATCATAAGAAAATTGCTTATACAATGCCGGATGGCAGAAAGGTGATAACTAATTTTGAAAGTGATGGTGGTAGAACAAAAGTAACTACAACATTCGATGCAGAAAATGAAAATTCTGTTGAGATGCAGAGGACAGGTTGGCAGTCAATACTAAATAATTTTAAACAGTATGTGGAATCACACTAACTATTGGAGATAATATGCGAAAATTAATAATGTGGAACATCATCACACTTGATGGTTATTTTGAAGGAAACAAAAGCTGGGAATTACCTTTTCATGAAAAGATTTGGGGACCTGAACTTGAAAAACTAAGTCTTGAACAATTACATTTAGCAGACTATCTCGTTTTTGGTCGTGTAACTTATGAAGGAATGGCGGATTACTGGACAAAAGCATTAGAACAAAATAACGAACAGGAAGAAATTGCAGAACTAATGAATAAAATTCCGAAACTCGTATTTTCCAAAACATTAAAATCCGTCGAGTGGAATAATTCAACTTTAATTAAAGAGAATGCTTCTGCTGAAATTTCTAAACTGAAAGCTCAGGGAAATGGAGATATGTATGTTTTCGGTAGCGCAAATCTTTCAGAGACATTTATCAATGATAATCTTTTTGATGAATACAGGCTTGGAATTGCCCCGGTTATTTTAGGAAGCGGACGTCCTCTGTTTAGACAAGGATTATCTTCACATAATTTATCTCTCATTTCAACACAACAGCTATCAAATGGAGGTGTTGTTTTAAGATTCAAAAAATAATTTTTGATAAGTGTATCTGTCCATAATATGATCTTATTTGAAATATTTATTTAAAGAGGAAAACTAAATGAGAAAAATAATTGTTCAGGAGTTTATCACATTAGACGGAGTAATTCAGGCACCCGGCGGACCCGAGGAAGATAAATCAAGTGGATTCAAATACGGTGGCTGGACTGCCCCATATTTTTATGAAGCTGACGAAGCAGCAGGTGAATTCATGCAAAAGAATCTTGAAATTTCTGATCTTCTTTTGGGTAGAAAAACTTATGATATTTTTGCTGCCTACTGGCCTGAACATGCAGATAACTGGCCGGGGATTAATGATGTAACTAAGTATGTTGTTTCTGATAAACCAATTGATCTTACATGGAAAAACTCGCTGTTGATTTCTGGTGACGTTGTTACACGCATCAAAGATCTCAAATCCGGAGATGGTTCGATTTTAAAAGTAATTGGCAGTGGAAAATTAGCCCAGACATTATTTAAACATGATCTGGTTGATGAACTGTGGCTTATGATTTTCCCTGTTACGCTTGGAAATGGTAAACGCCTGTTCGATGATGGTACTATTCCTGCCGCCTTTACTATAACGGACAGTCTGGTTACATCAAATGGGGTTATCTTCGCTAATTACAAGCGAGCCGGAGAAGTTAAGACGGGTACTGTTGGAGCTTGAAGTAATTAACTTATTAAGCTTTCAACGGCTCAATTAAAAACTTGTTTAAAAAATTAATTATAAAAGTAAGAAATGGCTAAAACAAATTTCAAATCTGTTGAGGAATACATTAAAACTTTTCCGGCAGAAATTCAAAAGATTTTGCAGCAGGTACGAGAGACAATTAAAAAAGCAGCGCCAGAAGCAGAAGAAACTATCAATTATCAGATACCAACGTTTAAGTTAAACGGTAACCTTGTTCATTTTGCTGCGTTTAAAAATCATATAGGATTTTATCCGGCACCTTCTGGTCATAAAGCGTTTGAAAAAGAATTATCAGTTTATAAAAGCGGTAAAGGTTCTGTTCAGTTTCCACTAGATAAACCAATACCTTTGGCTCTTATCAAGAGGATTGTGCAGTATAGAGTGAAGGAAAATTCATCCAAAGGATCCTTTGGAGAAAAACAAAAAACTAAAAAATAATCTGGAGCGTCTATGCAAAAGCTATATTTTAAAATTGATATCAACGCGCCCATAGAAAAAGTCTGGGACACAATGCTTGAAGATAAAACTTATCGTGTGTGGACAGCACCATTTAATGAAGGCTCATACTACATGGGAGATTGGAGTAAAGGTTCAAAAATATTATTCTTGGGTCCTAACCCCGAAACGGGCAAAGAAGGCGGGATGGTGAGCCGGATAAAAGACAACAGGAAGCATGAATTCATTTCTATCGAACATCTTGGTATGGTTAACGATGGTGTAGAAGATACAACTAGTGAAGCCGTTAAACCGTGGGCAGGCTCTCTTGAAAATTATTCTTTCAAAAATCTTAATGGAAAAACAGAACTGCTAATTGAAATTGATATCAATGATGATTTTAAAGATATGTTCAATGATATGTGGCCTAAAGCACTTCAGAAACTTAAAGAAATTTCAGAAAAATAATTTTGTTTTAATTATCAACCCGAATTATTAAATCTACTCAACAGATAAAATTGAA
>DASVGS010000518.1:0-2929 GCA_036379435.1 Ignavibacteriaceae bacterium | reverse complement strand
AAAAAGATCAACATTAGTTGAAGGGATATAACTTTTTACTTTCCAATTTCCCGGAGCTAACCAAACAGTTTCACCAACTGATAGAATCGGTACCGGCAATGGATCAGGCAATGGAGGAAACCAAACCAGATAACTTAATCTTACCTCCAGTAAAAACTTCTTACAATCAAAAGTTCCAATAGCAGTATTAATAGTCTCATCTGCTAATCGTTTGCCAATTAATTGTAATCTTATCGGTAATTCCGTTGAATTAACTGTAACTGTGGTGTCTTTTGAGAATATCTGGTATGAAGTATTAACATTAGAAGTAATTCTATAATAGGAATACCAACCTTTTAATGAATTGAAAAAATTTAAAAAATTTATCCCAAGTATGGAATCAACAACTCCAAGCATTCCTGCAGCAATTTCAGGATTAAAATATTCATATGCGCTGGAGGCATCGAAATTGTAATATATTGAATCTGTGTATGGCTGAATATTAATTGTTATTTGCGGTCCGGTTTTGCTAAGTACAATGTTTGCATTTTTACCATGATATGGAGCAACAATTGCAAAAGAATCGATAGAGAAAAATTTTTGCGCATTTACCGGGTTATTAAGTGAATCGAGCGGAATTGATTCATAATTCCATGTATATCCCGGCTGAGATGGAAAATAATCAGAGGCATTTTGTGCATACAATGATGTAAATGCAAATGCTATAAAGATTATTAATTTAATTCTTTTCACGTTACCTTTTGAGTTATAGCGGCTGCAAATATAACAAAAGTTAGTTTTTGTTCCACTTTATCCAATTCAAAAATCTTATTTATAAAATGATATAATTTCATATCAATCTGCTAATGGCTTTTTGCCCAATCAGGTACAGTATCCAGACCAAATATTGCCGATCCTATAAAGTAAACAAAAAGTGAGATAACAATTACGCTGATTATATTTAACGCAAAACCTGTCTTTGCCATATCAGATATACGTAATCTTTTACTTGCAAAAACAATAGTATTTGGCGGTGTACCAACGGGCATCATAAATGCCATTGAAGCTGATAGTGTGGCAGAAATCATTAATAATAATGGGTTTAGCCCGATGGCAACTGAGACTGATGCTAGTATCGGGAGAATCATCTGAGTTGTGGCAGTATTGGAGGTAAGTTCTGTTAGAAAATTAATAATTGCACATATTATTAAAACTAAAATAAAAGTTGGAATATTTGATAAACCACTTAAATGACTTCCAATATATTGCGATAGCCCGCTTGAACTAAAAGCTGTTGCAAGTGCAAACCCACCACCAAATAATAAAATGATTCCCCAAGGAATTTGTTCAAAAACATTTGCTGCAAGAATTGTTTTCTGTTTTTCATCTTTTGAGGGAAATAAAAAAAGTAAAAATGCCATAGAAATAGCAATAGTTCCATCATCAATAAAATCCGGTGCGGAAAAAATAGACGACCAACCTTTGATAATTGTGAATCCAAGGTTCAAGTCCGCTCTAAATATCCACAATAAAGAAGTAATACTGAATACTGCAGCAATTACTTTTTCTGGAAATGAAAAAGCGCCAAGTGATTTATATTCATTAGCGATAAAATCTTTACTGATTTTAATTTTTTTGTTTGATCTAAAAATTATGAATGATAAAAGTATTGCTGTTAGTATTAAAAGGATGATCGTAATAGGCATCGCCAAAATCATCCAATCGCCAAAAGAAATTTGCGGTGCATCCGGAAAAGCAATTTTGTGAATTCTTACCAGTGCTAAATTAGGCGGAGTTCCAATAAGTGTTGCAATTCCGCCAATTGAACAGGAATAAGCTATACCGAGCAAAACTGCTTTTGAAAAATTTTTTGTTTCTTCTTTCCCAAATTCAAGTTCAATCTTTGAAATGACAGCTAATGCTATTGGCAACATCATAACTGCTGTTGCTGTATTAGAAATCCACATTGAAAGAAAAGCCGCAGATAACATAAATCCAAACAGGATAGAATTTGGAGTACCACCAAATACTGAAATAATTTTAAGAGCAATGCGTTTATGTAATCCCCAGTTTTCCATTGCTATTGCAAGCATAAATCCGCCTACAAATAAAAAGATCACAGAATTTATGTAAGCGCCTGAAATTTCCGATCCGGATAAAACACCAAGTAAAGGGAAGAATACCAACGGGACTAACGATGTTGCAGCCATAGGTAAAGCCTCTGTAATCCACCAGATTGCCATTAATGCAGCTACTGCAGCAACTTTACCGATGTTTGGATTTGAAGGATCCGGATTAAAAAAAATTAGAACTATTATAAAGGATAGTAATCCAACTACAAATCCTAATTTCTGTACTCTTTGCATAAAATAATATTAATTAGTTAATGCTGATAAAAAAATAGTTATATCTATTGTAAGATAAAACCTTCGACCCAACATTTAATCCGGTTATCATAATAGATTTATTTTCATCTTTCTATATAAAGTTTATCCTCCATATATTTGGTTAGAGGAAGAATCACAATTTATGAATTCAAAATACGAAGCTGTAATTGGTTTAGAAGTTCACGCTCAACTCTTAACGGAATCCAAGATTTTTTGTGGATGTTCTACCAAATTTGTAAAAGACCCAAATAGTAATACATGCCCAATCTGTTTAGGGCATCCGGGTGTTTTACCGGTTCTGAACAAAAAAGTTGTAGAATATACTGTTCTGATGGGTTTGGCAACCGATTGTAAAATTAATGAAAGATCTGTATTTGCAAGAAAAAATTATTTTTATCCTGATCTTCCAAAAGGTTATCAAATCTCTCAATATGAAGAACCGATTTGTGAAAATGGCTGCATTGAGGTTAAACCTAAAGACGGTATAAGCAAAAAAATTGGAATTACCAGAATTCATATGGAAGAAGATGCCGGTAAATCCACCCACGACAAAGGCGTTGATA
>DASVGS010000517.1:0-2535 GCA_036379435.1 Ignavibacteriaceae bacterium | reverse complement strand
ATGCTGCCAGTTCTTTTAATGCAAATCCTACTTTCTGTGCAATTCTTCCGCTAACACCGTTATCTATTTCATCGAATATTAACAACGGAAGTTTATCTGACTTTGCAAGAATTGTTTTTAGTGATAACATTATCCTTGATACTTCACCACCGGAGGCAACTTTAACAAGCGGTTTGGGATCTTCACCAGCATTTGTACTAATATAAAACTCAACTTCATCAATACCGCTGTTGCTGTATAAATATTTTTTATTATTAAGCAGGATATAATTATCAGAGTTAAGATCAGCTTCCAACTGTGCTATTTTTACTTTAAAGATTGCTTCAGGTATTCCAAGTGACGCTAAAACTTTTTTTGCTTCAGATTCAACTTTTAGTGCATATTTTTTCCTGATCGTGGAAAGTTCACCTGCAGCTTCACCTGCAGCTTTTCTTAAGTTATTAATTTTTTTCTCAAGATTTTCTATAGCTGATGAAAAATTATCTGCTAATTGAAACTCTTGTCCAATCTTTTCACGATGCTCAATTATTTTTATAATTGATCCGCCGTATTTTTTTTTAAGCAGATTTATTGATCCCAATCGTTCTCGCTTAGCCTCCAACTCTTTTGGATCAACATCAATTCTGGATTTATAATTTCGTAAAGCACTTGCAAGCTCTTTAACAATTGTTAAAGCAGAATCACACTCCCCTTCCGATTCTAAAAATGATTTATCGATACCGGCAAGTTGATTTAATTTATGTTTTGTTTCTCCTAGCAAATCAATTACAGAAGGTTCACCTTCATATAACTTTGCATAAACATCATCCGTCAGTTCAAGAATCTTTTCTGAGTTTTCAAGAATGTTTAATTCATTGTTTAATGATTCATCTTCATCAGGAACCGGATTAACGCTATCAATTTCTTTTATCTGGAAACTATAGATCTCTTTTTTTTCTTTAATGGATTGTTCTCTTGAACGAAGTTCCTTCAATTCAATTTGAGTGCTGTTTAACTCTTTATAAATATTTTTATAATTCTCCAGCATTTTTTGATTATTCGCAAATTCATCAAGAAATTCTATATGCGTTTCCGATCGTAATAAAGATTGATGTTCATGTTGTCCGTGCAGATCAACCAGCAAATCTCCAAGTTCTTTAACAACGTTTAACGATACAGGAGAATCATTAACAAAACATCTGTTGGATCCCTTTAAGGATATTTCTCTTCGGATAATTAACTCAGGCTGGAACTCAATTTCATTTTCTTCAAGAAGTGATTTTACTTTTTTGTTGGATTCAACATCAAAAATGCCCTCAACAAAAGATTTTTGTGTACCTTTACGAATAACCTCTGTGGATGCTCGTTCACCAAGCAGTAAGCTCATTGCATCAATTAAAATAGATTTTCCTGCACCGGTTTCTCCGGTTATAATATTTAAACCTTTACTAAACTCTACATTAATATGATCGATAAGTGCGTAATCTTTTATTTCTAATGTCTTAAGCATTTTGATATTGAAATTATTGGCGGAAAAATAAATAAGATTAAGATTAAGAACGATAGTAATATTTAGAAAAATTTACTTTAAAATATATTTACAGCCCAGAGTCTTTGTATTAAATTATATTTAGTTCTAACAGGAAATACAATATCACTGATTTTATTTTAAAAGTATCATCTTCCGGGACTCAACATAATCTCCTGCTTGCAATTTATAAAAATAAATTCCTGAAGCTAAATTGTGCATTGTGAATTGTATATTATAAATTCCTGCATCTCTGTAGTCGTTAACTAAAGTTGTAATTTCATTCCCTAGAATATCATAAACCTTAAGTTGCACCCGAGACCCTTCAACTCCGCCCAGCGTGACATTTGGGATTGTAAAACTAATGGTTGTACTTGGGTTAAATGGATTTGGATAATTTTGTTCTAATTTAAATTCGACTGGGGTTAAATCTGCAACCTGTCCGGCATCTGTGGGAATATTCAAATAATCTAAAACTCCGCGCAGAATTGCATTCGCGGTAGAATCAAATTTTCCTGTTCCGGAACATTGATACATATCCTCATAAGTAAGTGCCATAATGTTTTCGCCGTGATTTAACCAACACCAGCTTTCGGGATATTGCAATGCGGTTCCTGATGCCCAGCTAACAAAATAGGTATAAGGTTCAATTGCATTTGGAAAGTAAGATCTTACCCCATTTATAAATTGCTGTTGTAATAAAGCATAAGTCGGAGAAGTTCCGTTTTCATGATGATAAACAAAATATCTGGCACATAATGATGACGAATGCATATTCAACATTACTTCAATTGGATTTGGAGATGACATCAATTGAGTAAAGCGTGCTTTTAATGCAGCAACTTCAGGCTGATGAGGAAATGTATTCCAATTACTTTCAAGATCAATATTGTTTGCATTTTTTCTTGGGTAACCCAAAACTACTCCATCCGGATTGAACATCGGAATAATGTAGAACACACAATTCTGACGCGCAGTTTGTGCAAATTGACTTTCAGACAATAAAATGTTTATCATCTCATCTGTAA
>DASVGS010000516.1:0-2070 GCA_036379435.1 Ignavibacteriaceae bacterium | reverse complement strand
TTCAACATTTTTTACTTTAGCCATAGTTTACCTTTATTACAAGAATGCGAGTTTCTAAAATATCAAATCAATCAGCATTATGCAAGAAACTGCAATTATTATGATTTTGAAGGTGGGGTAGTGACCAATACCGGTATTTTGGAGTATCTGATCACTTTTTCAGCGACACTGCCTAATAATGTATGAAGTAAACCGGTTCTTCCGTGGGTTGCAATTACTATGATATCAATTCGTTTTTCTTTGGAATACTTAATAATTTCTTCATAATCGATACCTTTGCGAATTGCTGGTACTATTTCAACATCTTTAATTTTCTTTATTTTTTTTATGCATTCATCCAAACTTGATTGCGCATCAGCATCAATTGATGCAATTATTTTTTCACGCGATAAATCAAGTGAACGGATTGCGAGTATGGGAGGAGTTTTTTCCAAAACATTTAAAACGTGCAGCTTCGCTTTATATTCGGTTGCCAATTCAACAGCATATTCTGCAGCAGTTAAAGAGGTTTTACTAAAATCTGTTGGCAAAAGAATATTTTTTACTTTAAACATTTTTTCCTTCCTTTTTTAAAGACTGCAAAAAGTGTTTTCTACTTCTTTTGGATTTCCATTTGATACTACCGCACAAATATTATTATCAAGTTTTGTAAATACTGTAACAGATCCGTCTGAAACATAAAAATAACAATTTCCATCATCCAGATATTTAATAAGATCGTCTGAAAGACTAATTATATTATGATTGTACAAATACGATTCATCCACCTGGAACAGATAAGCTAGTTTGCCATTTTTATCTGCATAAACATGATGAGCAAACTTTTCACCTTTATCTTCGGAAACAACAGCTCCAACAAGCATCCAATCAGAAAAATTTGGAACTAATGTTGAATATTTTACACCATTAGTATTAAAAAAGTTTTTTATCTCATCAGCATTCTGGGAAGTAAATTGCGGGGTTAATTTACCCGTGATGATACTATTAAAATTTTGTTTTGCCTGAACAAACATATTATCATTGCCAAGCTGCTCCACCGCAAAATCTTTTTTATCTATTACCCCAGGTCTGTTTATTATAATAAGTACAACAGCAAGCACAACAACAAAAGCGGTTGCAAATGAAAAAGATGGTTTTTCAAAAATGTTATTTAAAAAAGATCCGCTTTGTGATTTAACTTTTGTATGTGAACCGATCGATTTTAAAATTTTTGCTCTTACTTTAGCCGGAGTTTGCTTAAAAACTAATCTTTCCTTAACAAGATTTTTTACAAGTGAATGAACTTTATACTCAATTGCAAAATTGTTATCATTATTTATTCTTGATAATATTTCCTGCTCAAGAGCTTTGTCTTTTATTTCGCCGTCAATATAGGCATCTATCATATCTAATTTTATATCCATCATTTCTTAGCCTTAGCTTTTGTCACATAACCTTTATCGCTTGCATAACTATGTAATTTAGTAAATAGCATTTTACGGGCTCTGTGTAATCTTGAACGTACAGTACCAACCGGTACATCAACAAAATCTGCAATTTCATCGTAAGTGTAACCTTCAATATCACAAAGGATTATAACTGTACGAAAATCCTCCGGCAGTGAGGATATTGCACTGGATAGTTCGTCATCCAGAAGGTTATCATAAATATCCTTTTCAAGATGTGCACTGTCTGTGGATGAAGGTTTGATGTTTTCATAAAAATTTTCTATCTCTTCATAATCAACTTTATCGGGCTCTTTTGTATTCTTTCTGTACGTATTGATATACGTATTTTTCATTATCCTAAACAGCCAGGCTTTGCAATTAGTTCCTTTTTCAAATTTATCCCAGAACCGGAATGCTTTAAGGTAGGTTTCCTGAAGCAGATCGCTCGCATCATCGCTGTCACCTGTCATTTTTATCGCAAAATTATACAAAGCATCCATATGCGGAACGGCTTCGCGCTCGAATTCTTCGTTTAATTTTTGTTCATCAGATTTGAATATTGCAAACAGGAAAGCGAACATATATCCCTTTTAGGAAATTAAGCTTTATTTTTTTTGTAATTATATGAATTAAACATCAATAA
>DASVGS010000515.1:0-3504 GCA_036379435.1 Ignavibacteriaceae bacterium | reverse complement strand
TCAACAAAGTCTAAGGTCCCGGTTGGTTTATAATTTGCCAATCTGTCTTGCGGATTTCCTATTGCAAAATTAAGTTCGGCATTAGCCAATAAGATTTGATTTTTTTGCTTCTCAAGATTATTTAAAGCTTCTGTGTACTGTACTTTGGCTGTTAATAATTCAAGATTAGTCCCTTCACCAACATTAAATCTTATACCGGCTTTCTGTAAAAATTCTTCTGCCAGTGATAAATTATCCTGTTCTATTTTTTGTTGATCTAATGCCCAAATTAATTTATGGTACGCTGATTTAATTTTATAGGTAACATTTAAAATGCTTAAAAGATTTTCTTTTTTAACAGTCTCTTCATTATTTGAATACTTTGAGCCATATAAAAAATAATTTGTTGGGAATTCAAATGATTGACTTATTTCGATCGTTCGTTCATTAAAATTTCTAAGATTTTTTCCTGTCGGTACATATTCATAATTTATGATTAATTCAGGGGCAGGTAATGAAATACCACTCCAGAATTTACCATTAGCTTCACTAATCTTTTCGTAGCTCTGTTTTATTTCAGGATTATTTCTTAATCCAATTTCAATTGCTTCATTTAATGATAGTTCATATTCAATTTCATCAATTAAATTTTGTCCACTGGTATTGATACTTGTAAAGACGAAAAAGAATATGAACAAATAAATATACTTGTTCATAAAACTCCAATTTTAAATTAAAAGTAGAATCCGCCGTGCTAAATAGCGGTTAAAGACAAGAGAGACTGATCAAATCAGGAAAGTACTTAACTGAAGGTATATTGCTTGTTTAGAATACTTCTTTTGTATCGCATCAGGATTGTAATGCAGGATTAAATTATTTTTCGAATCGAACGACACGCTTTGAAATGTGCTAATTACAAGTAATTCAAAACTTTTACTAATACTTAATTTTGAATTTTTTTTAAGATGTAATGCAACATCATCTACAAGTTTGCAAAAATCGTGTTGACTATGGGTTGCCTCATCATTAACGAATTGCTCTAATTCTGAATGAGAAAACGTGAATCCAAACACTAAAAGCAGAATGATTGAACTTATTTTAACAATATTATTTAACTGTAAATAATTCATAATTAAAAATATATTGGCAAGTTAAATTTTACAAGTTAGAAAATAATTACTCCTCCATTTATTTATCCTTATTTGTCAAAAGCATAATCACTTTGAGTAAAATTGATAAAATCTCCTCAGGGAGTTATAAAGATATTATCAATAAACTAACTGACTTGATATTTTTAGGCCAAATAAGTATAATAGATAAGAATAATTCCTATCTAATAATTTTTATTTATGAAAAAAGAAAAACACAACATTGGCTTGAGAGACAGCAATTTAAAAGTTACTCCACAGAGAGTTGCTGTTCTGGAAGCATTAAACAATTTAAAGAATCATCCCACCGCTGATAAGATCAAAGAGTATGTAGTCAAAAATCATCCCAATATTGCAGTTGGAACAATTTACAAAACTCTTGAAACATTTGTTGAAAAAGGATTGGTAAAAAAAGTAAAGACTGAAAAAGATGTAATGAGGTATGATGCAATACTGGAAAATCATCATCATCTATACTGCGAAGATACAGAACGTATTGAAGATTTTTTTGACGAAGAACTCGACAATATTATCGAGAATTATTTTCGGAAAAAGAAAATTCCAAATTTTAAAGTAAAAGATATAAAGCTTCAGATAATCGGAACTTTTGATAGTAAAAAGAAATTAATTAATTAAAATTTAATCTTACAAATAACAGGAGAAATAATATGAGTGATGAAAGCAAATGTCCCGTTACCGGAAGAACTTCTTTCGGCAGGGGTACATCAAATAAAGAATGGTGGCCAAACCAGTTAAATATTGGTATTCTCCACCAGCACCACCCGGCATCAAACCCGCTGGGTAAAAAATTTGATTACGCAAAAGAATTCAACAAGCTTGATTATAAAGCTCTTAAAAAAGATCTTTATGATTTAATGACTGATTCACAGGATTGGTGGCCTGCAGATTGGGGTCATTACGGTGGATTATTTATCCGTATGGCATGGCACAGTGCAGGTACTTATCGTACCGGGGATGGACGCGGAGGAGGAGGCACAGGCAACCAGCGTTTTGCACCAATTAATAGCTGGCCGGATAATGGAAATTTAGACAAAGCTCGTCGTCTTCTCTGGCCTATCAAACAGAAATATGGAAATAAAATTTCCTGGGCTGATCTATTTATATTAGCAGGTAATGCAGCACTTGAATCAATGGGCTTTAAAACTTTTGGGTTTGGCGGTGGACGAGAAGATATTTTTCAGCCTGAAGAAGATATCTACTGGGGTGCAGAAAAAGAATGGCTTGCAACAAGTGATAAACCTATGAGCCGTTATTCCGGTGATCGTGATCTTGAAAATCCATTAGCTGCAGTTCAGATGGGATTGATTTACGTTAATCCCGAAGGTCCTGATGGAAATCCTGATCCTGTTGCTTCGGGCCGTGATGTGCAGGAAACTTTTAAACGTATGGCAATGAATGATGAAGAAACCATTGCACTTACAGCAGGCGGACATACGTTTGGCAAAATGCACGGCGCAGGCGATCCAAAATTAGTTGGTCCGGAACCTGAAGCTGCACCGATTGAACAGCAGGGATTAGGCTGGATAAATAAATTTGGAACCGGTAAAGGTGGTCATACAACAACAAGCGGACTGGAAGGTGCGTGGAAACCAAATCCAACTAAATGGGACATGGGTTACTTTGATATGCTTTTCGGTTACGAATGGGAAAAGGTAAAAAGTCCTGCCGGCGCATGGCAGTGGCAGGCTAAAGATGTAAAACCTGAACATATGATTCCCGATGCACATGATCCTTCTAAGAAACATCCGCCAACGATGACCACAGCGGATATGGCTTTAAGATTCTATCCGCCGTTTGAACCAATTTCCAGAAAATTCCACAAAGATCCCAAAGCTTTTGCTGATGCATTTGCAAGAGCATGGTTTAAACTTACTCACAGAGATATGGGCCCAAAAGCGCGGTACCTCGGACCGGAAGTTCCGAAAGAAGATTTGATCTGGCAGGATCCGATTCCCGCAGTTAATCATAAGCTGGTAAATAAAAAAGATATTGATGGACTAAAAAAGAAAATACTGGATTCAGGATTCTCAATTTCAGAACTGGTTTACACAGCATGGTCAGCTGCATCCACATTCCGTGGGTCGGATATGCGCGGTGGAGCAAATGGTTCCAGAATCCGTTTAGAGCCACAGAAAGATTGGGAAGTAAACCAGCCTGCACAACTTGATAAAGTATTGAAAAAATTAAAGAGCATCCAGAAAGAATTCAACAATCGTAAAGATGGTAAGAAAGTTTCGCTTGCTGATTTGATTGTGCTTGGCGGATGTGCTGCCGTTGAAGCAGCAGCCAAAGCTGCCGGACATAAAATTGTAGTGCCGTTCACTCCGGGAAGAATGGATGCGTCACAGGCTCAGAC
>DASVGS010000514.1:0-4447 GCA_036379435.1 Ignavibacteriaceae bacterium | reverse complement strand
AATCAACTTTACCATCAAAGTAAGCACGTTCTATTGCACATTTTGCAATACCGTTATCAAAAAAGGAAAATACGCAATCACGATTGTTTACGCTGGTTATCATCATTTCGCCGTCTTTAACTTCGTAAAATCCATTTTCTTCAATTTCATCAATATTAGTTTGGGTTAAGTAGTTTTTTACTACCGGTAATATTTTTTCTATCTCTTCTATTTCCTCTTTTTTAACCGGCGCACCCAGTTCACTTTCCAGGGTACAGCAAGCACCTTTGCATTTCTTCAAATCACAGGAAAAGGGAATTTCTACAATCTCATCCCGTACCAAAACGTCATTTATTGCAAATATTTTATCAGTTGCCATTGGAATAATTTTTGATAATGTTGGGGTAAAATATAAGGTAAAAATAGTTTTTATCGCAACTTGATTTTTATTTTTCTTCCTTTCAAAAGAGCATTTCAAATTTTTTTTCCATTATAGTTGATTTTAATTCACTAAATCGATTATTTGCCATTTACTAAAACGCAGATTTATCATGATTTTTAAAAATTCAGTAATCTTAATAACCGGAGCTTCATCCGGCATTGGTTATCAACTGGCAAAAGATTTTGCAAACGAAGGCGCACAGCTGGCACTTCTATCCCGCAGAACAGATTTATTAGAGCAATTGACTGAAGAATTAAAGAATAAAACTAAAATAAAATATTATAAATGCGACGTTACTATTAAAAGTGATGTCGAATTAGCAATTGCAAAAGTTAAAAGTGATTTCTTAAAAATTGATGCTGCGATTCTTAATTCAGGTGTTGGTTTCAGATCAAGTGTTTTGGAATATAATTCGGGATCAGCTGAAAAAACTTTTAATACAAATGTGCTGGGTTCTGTTTATTGTATAGAGCAGTTATTGCCTGATTTTATTTCTGAAAAACGCGGATTAATTGTTGGCATCTCAAGTCTTGGAGATGGCAAAGGATTTCCCAAAAGCGGTTTTTACTCAGCAAGTAAAGCTGCATTTACCATAATTTTAGAAAGTTTAAGAATTGAACTTAAAAAGTATAACGTAAAAGTAGTAACCGTAAAACCCGGATTTATTAAAACTCCGATGACGGATAAAAATGAATTTAAAATGCCTTATTTAATGAGCGTTGAAGAAAGCAGTAAAATTATTATTGAGGGTTTGAAGAAAGAAAAAAGAATTATTGAATTTCCCTGGCAAACAACTCTTGGGGCAAAAGTATTGCGGATGATGCCCACAAAATGGTTTGAAGCAATCGCTTCCAAAGAACCACCTTCAAAAAAATAGAAAATATTTTTTCATAAAATATTGGGTCTAAGATGATTAAAAAAACTTTACTTATTGTTTTATTATTTTTTAGTATAACTCACCCGCAATCTGATACATTATTAATTTTTTCTGAAGTAATGTTCTCCCCGGTTTCAGGAAATAATGAGTTTATAGAAATTTATAACCTCAGTCCTAATCAGTCCATTGATCTTAATGGTTACAAAATAAAATATTATACTGCATCTCCTGATCTGTTTATTGATGCGGGATACGGAACAATCCTGCCTCCAAATAAATTCGCTATTATTTTTGAAAATGATTATGATATTGCAACCGGAATTTATAGCAGCCTTGTTCCAGCTGATGCTTTAATATTAAAGATTGCAGATAATTCGTTTGGCTCAACAGGAATGGCAAACACAACAAGCAGACCACTGTGGTTAATTAATGCCGCAAATGATTCCGTTGACTATTACTTCTATTCTGCAAATAATTCAACTGCAATATCTGATGAGAAAAAAATTCTTAACCGGGATTCACTTCAAACAAATTGGGCAAACTCCCTTGTAATAAATGGAACTCCGGGATTTAATAATTCAGTCACTCCAACAAATTATGATTTGCAACTAAGTTCTATTACTTTTTCACCATCAATTCCAATTACCGGAGACGATGTTAGTGTAAGCACCACAGTTAAAAATTTGGGAATATTAAATGCAGATAACTATTCAATTGAAATTTTTAATGATGTTAACAAGGATTCTATCGGTGACTTAAGTGAAAGAATTTTTGATCAATCTTATGTTAATCTTGCGCCAGGCGATTCTTTAATCGCGTCTGTTGTTTTAACTTCACTTCCCGCAGATCTTTATCAAATAATCGCAAAGGTAAATTTTTCTCTGGATCAAAAAACAAGTAATAATGTTTTGGTAGATCAATTTACGGTTTATCCACCGGGAAATAATTTTAATGATATAGTTATTAACGAAATTATGTATGCTCCTACTACCGGTGAGCCTGAGTGGATAGAGCTTTATAATAGAACCAATCAAAATATCAGTATAGTTTCCTGGAAATTATCCGATGCAAATTCATCAATTACTTTATTACCAGAAAGTATTTTAGATGATATTATTATTCCCGCAAATTCATTCCTGGTAATTTCCAGGAGTGGAGATATATCAAATTTTTATTCTGTTCCTTCAGAAGTGTTTGTTGCAAATATTCCATCTTTAAACAATACGGGAGATGCGGTTGTTCTTAAAGATCAGGTTGGAAGATTGATTGATTCGCTTTCATATAAACCTGGCTGGGGAGGAAATACTGGTGGAAAATCTTTGGAAAGAATTAATATCAATCTTGTCTCGATAGACTCATCAAACTGGAAAACATCACAGAGTATTTTTAAAGCTACGCCCGGAACATATAATTCTGTAACTCAAAAAGATTTTGATTTGCTTGCTGAAAATTTATTATCAACACCAAAGTTTCCTATTATCGGCCAGAATGTTCATCTTTTCGCTTTTATAAAAAACATTGGGAAAAACTCAGCAGCGTTTTCCCTAAGCTTGTATGAAGATACAAATTTAGATTCAATACCTGATTTCTTTATTGAATCGATTTCTAACTTAAATCTTGAAGCTGAAGATTCTTCGATATACGATTTTAATTTTGTACTGGACAGCATTCAGACTAAAAAAGCATATTACCTTAATGTCAATTTCACCTTAGATCAGGATACAACTAACAATTCTTTTTATAAAATAATTGAGCCCGGCTTTCCTGATCAAACAATTGTTGTTAATGAAATTATGTTTGCACCATTTGGTGGTGAACCCGAGTGGATTGAATTATACAACAACGCCGATATAGAAATTAATTTAAATAATTGGAGTGTTTGGGATGTAATTACAACTCCTGTTAAAGCATTAATTAAAAATGATTTAATAATTGAGGGAAATGGTTATGTGGTTTTGGCAAGAGACTCCTCGATACTTAATTATCACAGACATACTCCAGCTCCCATTATTAAGTTGACACTCCCTTCTTTTAATAATGATAGAGATGGTGTGGTTTTAAAAGATAATCGGGGAATTACAATTGATTCGGTATTCTACTCAAATGACTGGGGCGGCAGGAACGGTTTTTCACTTGAAAGAATTTCTACAACAATCGCATCGAATAATCAATTTAATTGGGGAAGCAGTATAGATATTGAACAAAGTACGCCGGGAAGAATTAACAGCATCACTCCCAAGCAATATGACCTGGCTGCTAATGCCATATTTTTTTCACCAAGGTTTCCCACTTTAGGAGATAATGTTTCCGTGTCTGCTAAAATTAAAAATCGAGGAAATCAATCCGCACAAAGTTTTATAACTGAATTTTATATAGATACGGATTCGAATAATATTGTTGATTTACTTTTAAATTCAGTTGAATCTTCAAATTTATTTCCCGGGGATTCAATTATTGTGAATTCTGCAGTACAAATACCAGCAATTCAAAAAAAGATTTTAACGGCAATAAGAATTTTATACATTGCAGATGAAGATACGCTTAATAATTATTATGAAGATTATATTGAGCCGGGTTTTGCGCAAAATACAGTAAAGATTAATGAGGTAATGTACAATCCTTCTGGCGGTGAACCGGAATGGGTTGAATTAGTAAATGCAAGTGATGATTCAATTAATATAAAAAACTGGCTGATCAGTGATTTACTATCAAGCCCTACTAAAAATTTTATAACCGATGAAAATGTTTTTATTCAACAGAATGAATTCTTTATAGTTGCAAAAGATACTTCATTTATATCTGCACATCCGAAAACAAATACAAAAATATTTTATTCTAATTTTGGAAACTTAGGCAATTCTTCCGACGGTGTTGTGATTTATGATTTTAGAAATGGGATTATTGACAGTTTATTTTATCGTTCAAATTGGGGTGGAAGAAATGGATATTCTTTAGAAAGGATTGCTTTAGAGACTGAAACGAATGACAGTACAAACTGGTTAACATCTCTTGATCCCAAAAAAAGTACACCAGGTTTAATAAATTCAATTTTTAATGTTCCTTTATATGAACGTAATGCTATTGTTATAAACGAAATAATGTATGATCCTGAGCCGGGTAAAAGCGAGTATATTGAGTTTTATAATCCA
>DASVGS010000513.1:0-5026 GCA_036379435.1 Ignavibacteriaceae bacterium | reverse complement strand
AACAACTTTTGTCCTTAAAGAGCTGGTTGCCTGCTGTAGTTCTGATATAACTTTTTTTCTTTCATTGTTAAGACTTTTTACGATAGAAGTTACTTTTGCAACTACTACTTTTGGTCCTGCAGTTTTAACTACATAATCTGTAATACCTAAATCATAACCATCAAGTATATCTTCTTCACTTCCTTTAGCTGTAAGGAAGATAAATGGAATATCTTTTAAAGAGGGTATATCCAGAATCATCTTTCTGAATTCAAATCCATCAATTTTAGGCATCATAATATCTGAAACAATTACATCAGGTATTTGTACTTTTATCAAATCCATTGCTTCATCAACACTGCTTGCTACAACGCAATCGTATCCGGCTTTTTCTAAGTTATACTTAAACAGTTTTGCCATCGAAGTATCATCATCGACGAATAATATTTTTGGTGTAACTTCATCAAAAGACTTATTTAAACTTTTTCTAATTCCATAAGTTCTGTAAATGTCTGATCTTCTGATTAACGCCTGAATTTTTAAAATCAATTCTTTTATATCGAATGGCTTTGTAATTATATCATCGCCACCGGATTCAACGGCTTTAGACTTATCTTCAAGAGTGTTTTTTGCAGTAACAAATATAAATGGCAGGAACCTGTGATTTTCATTCTCACGTACTTTTTTGCAGAACTCAAAACCATCCATCCCTTCCATTGTTACATCAGACAATACAAGGTCTATACTTTCGCCTTTTAAAATATCAAAAGCCTGGTATGAATTTTCGGCTTCAAAAGGAATGTAATTATTCAGTTTTAGATGATGCGAAATTAATTTTCTTATAGTTTTATCATCATCAATTATTAAGATTGATCTTTTTTCAGATTCGGACATGTATTAACAACTTTGTCTTGATTTAATTAATATTTGCTTTTTCTTAATCATACTCTCATATATTTATCAATTTATTTAAAGCTTTGAACAGCTTCATCGGAAGATTTGAATGATTCAAATACGCGATACATTCTAGTTAGTTCAAACATAGAATGCACAGCAGGTTGAAATCCAACCAGACGAAGATCTCCTCCGAGTCCGGTTAGTTTTTTTAACGATACCACTAAACTTCCGAGAAAAGTAGAATCAATAAATTCGCAGGAGGAAAGATCTACAACAATTTTTTTAAAATCATGTTGTATATCATTAACCAAAACCTGTTTAAATTCTTCTGCTTCAACCATTGTAGCGCGTTTAAGATTAACAGTAATTACTACAACATCTCCTTTTTCTTCTCTAAAAAATTCCATATTGTTTTACCCTCTATTCTGATGATCTGTTTTCTATTTTATATTTTTCCATGAGTCTATAAATTGTTGCTCTGCCGAGCTGTAATCGTTTTGCGGCCTCAACAATATTTCCACTGGTTATATTTAAAGCATGTCTTATTGCTTCTTCTTTTAGTTTTTCAAATGGAATAACTGTTTCATCACTAAATAGTGGGCCAGTGTATTCAACTCCGCTTGAGCTTTCACCTGTGCGTAAATGTGCTGGTAGATCCTCAACATCAATTGTATCTTTGTCTGTAATTATTAAACATCTTTCAATTGTGTTTTCTAATTCTCTTACATTTCCGGGCCAATTATATTCATATATTAATTTTAGTGCCCGCTTAGAAAATCCCTTTGTGCTTTTTTGAAGTTTAGAACTAAATTTTTGGATAAAATGTTCTGATAGAACAAGAATATCACTTTTACGATGTCTTAATGGCGGAATTGAAATTGGGAATGAGTTAAGACGGTAGTAAAGATCTTCTCTAAATTCTTTATTCTCAACAGCTTTTTTCAAATCCCTGTTTGTTGCAGAAATAATTCTAACATCGGTTTTAATTAATTCTGTTCCACCAACTCTCTCAAATTCTTTCTGTTGAATTACTCTTAAAAGTTTAGCCTGTAGAAGCATTTCAAGTTCACCCACTTCATCCAGAAAGATGGTTCCGCCTTTTGCAATTTCAAATTTACCAAGCTTGCGTGCGTGCGCACCAGTAAATGAACCTTTTTCATGGCCAAACAATTCACTTTCCAGAAGTTCACGTGGTATTGAAGCACAATTTACTACAACAAAAGGTTTATCTTTTCTTTGGCCATTATAATGAATTGCTCTCGCAATTAATTCTTTTCCTGTTCCGCTTTCTCCATAAATTAGAACTGTTATATCATTTTGCAGTACTTTTGTAACCAGTTTAAATACATCCTGCATTTTTCCGTCCGAAGAAATAATGCTATCAAAGCTGTACTCTTTTTTTACGTTATCTTTTAGATTTTGAAGTTCACGGACAAGATCATAATTTTTTATGGAGTTTTTAATTGCAAGTTCTAATTTTTGCTGATCGATAGGTTTTGTAAAGTAATCAAATGCTCCGTATCTAAGAGCTTCAACTGCAACCTCAATACTGCCCTGAGCGGATAGCATTATTACAGGAATATTTTCATCAAATTGCTTAATTCGTTTTAGAGTTTCGATTCCGTCCATACCAGGCAGCATAATATCTAAAAGAATAACATCGGGTTTTTTGTTAAGATTTTTTAATGCATCTTCAGCATTTGCAAAAGTTTCAACATTGTATTTCCACTTATCTTTTGCCCAGTAGCTGAGTAGTTTTGAAATGGCTTGTTCATCATCAACGATAAAGATCAGTTTTTCCACTTTTTTATCCTATTTTTTCTAATCTCGAATAACTTTTAATAATTTTATTAGTACAGAGGTCCCTTTATTCAGTTCGCTCTGAATATTGATTAAACCCTTGTGCAAATCTACGATTTGTTTTACAAATACCAATCCCATACCTGCCCCAGGAATATCGGAATCCGGTCTGTTTACTTTATAAAATTTCTGGAATAAGTATGGAATATCTTTTTCAGGAATTCCTAATCCTGTGTCAGTTATAATTATTTCAACTTCCCGATAAAGATTATTAAGCATTACTTTTATGCGTCCGCCTTCTTTTGAAAATTTAATAGAATTATCTATAAGCGAATCCAGTGCCTGTAACAGCCTTTCTTCATCCACTTCAACCATTATTTCATCATACGCTGTTTCAAAAGTAAGAATAAGTTTTTTTTCAGCAGTTGCAGTTTTGTTATTATCAATTAATCTCTTAATTAATTTTACAATATTAACTTTAGCTTTATTAAGAGCAATTCTGCCTGTTTCCATTCGAGAAAGATCAAGAACATCATTTATAAGTTTTGCCAGTCTTTTACCTTCATTAAGAATTATTAAGTTAAATTCATTTCTCATCTCTATAGGCATATTTGGATCCGATGCTATTGTTTCCGAAAATCCAACAATTGAAGCAAGAGGAGTGCGAAGTTCATGAGAAATGTTTGAAACAAATTCACTTTTCATTCTATTCAGTTCATCAAGCATTATATGCTGATTTAATGATCTTGCTCTTTCCAGCGTAATTAATCTTTCAGCTTCAATTAATTTTGGCTTAAGATCAATTAATTCACTTTCAATTTTTCTTTGTATCGAAACATCTTTACCTACTCCTATTAATCCGATAATTTTAAAATCATTTCTTACAGTTCTAATACTTATCTGATAACGGTTTATCTTTTCGAATTTATTTATTAATGACGCTTCAAAAAACGAATCATCATTCTTTAGAGCCAGATTAATTGAGGCATTTGTGGTCTGTAAATATTGCGGATCAACAAGATCCATAAAATGTTTACCGATTAATTCATCAATGCAATAATCCAATGCGGAAGCACCATACTTATTTATCGCAATAATTGATCCATCAGTATCAAGAATAAAAAAAAGCTCTCTTGCAACGTCAAAAAGTCCTAAAAAAAGTTCTTTCCAGTCTCCAAGAGTAAGTAATTTTTCAAGATCAAAATGAATATCAGATCTTAAATTTGATGAATTTTCTATAAGTTCTTCCAACAAATATTTAAATGGATTAAAGTGAAAAATGTTGATGAATAACAGGCTTGAAAATAGCAGGATTTTGATTGGAAATCAATTGTTACATTGAAATGTAAGTGCCGATGAGTTTCTTAATTATTTACCTTTTCTTTCTGCAAAGCTTCATAATATTTTCTAATTAAATCTTCGTAATCCTTATTATATCCTTCCTTAACAGATTGATTTAGTGCATCTTTAATCTTATCCGTTTGTTTTTGTCTGGAAAGATTTAATTCAAATGGACTTGTTCTAACTAAGTTTTTCCCTGATTCAGATTTTCTTTCTTTTTCAAAATCTCTTTCGTTAATTGATCGTTGTGCATCTAATAATTTTGATAATATTTTTTCCTGTTTTTGGATTAATTCATCATTTAATTTTTCAGTATTCATATCACTAACAACTTCCCGCATTTGATTAACAATATTTTCAAGATCAGCAGGAATTTTTTTTGACTCACCTGATTGCCTTGCTTCTTTGTTTAGTTCTTCCAGCGATTTTTGAATTAACTGCTGCTGCTGTGCCAGGCGCTGCATTTCACTCTGCTGCTGCGGACTAAGCTGACCTTGCTGCATTTGCTGGAGCATTTGCGTCATATTATTTAAATCCATCTGCTGCCCGCTCATTTTTTGAAGCTGCTGCATCAATGACATCATCCCGCCACTTCCGCTTCCACCTTGCATCATAGATTCCAATGAGTTTTTCATCATATTTGCAGCCTCATTCAAATGCATCATTGCATCGCCCTGTGCAAGTGTTGCCATACTTCCGTTTCTGTTTTGCATTGATTGCATTGACTGATTTATACTTTGATTTGCATTACCAATTGCTTTACCCATTTCGGGACTTATCGCAAAAGTTTTTTGAGAAAGCTCAGACATTTGTTCCAGCAGTTTATTTAAATTTTTCTTGATATCATTTTGCTTCTGTAAATTTTGCTCAAACTGTGAAGAATTGGGATCAACATTTTCAAGTTTATTTTTTAAATCTTCCTGTTGTTTTGATAGTGATAAAATATTATCAAGTATCCGCATCATATCTGTAAAAGTTTGCATTTGATTTTCTTGCTGCATCTGCTGCT
>DASVGS010000512.1:0-3417 GCA_036379435.1 Ignavibacteriaceae bacterium | reverse complement strand
CTATCCTGCTTTGCACCAACTTTAAGATTAAAAAATATAGGCAAAGATAAAGTGCGGTCAAGATCCTATTCCTCATCCATTTGAGAGAAACTCAAATTTTAAAATATGCGTAAACAGTTTCGTGCAGTTATTCTAAAATCTATCTAACGAAAATCATAGTCATTTATGATTATTATCATTTTTAACAGATTTTAATGAGCTTAAATTGCAGATAGAATAATCGCATTTTTATGTAATAAATTTTAGTTGCTAAACAGCTAGGCTAGTTTAAGTTTTTCCAATCTGAAAATTGTAAAATCCCATTATCAGTTTTCAACAAGCTGGTGCTACAAATTGGCAAGATGATTTTATTAGGATTGAAGTAAAATTATTTTTCAGTAAAAAAAGTAGAACAAAAAGACAACATAAAAATAATGATACTGGTTTTAGAAAAGATATGAAATTTATTTTACCCATTAAACAATTTGAATAATGAACAACAGTTTCGATACTAGCGCAACATAAGGTTATTAAAAAAAAATTTCTATAATATATACAAGTCATAAAAATGAAAACGATTATTGTTCCTATCAATTTCTCAGAGGTATCTATCAATGCGGCATATTATGCAGTTGAAATGGCGGACCAGACCAAGGCTGCCATTATCTTGATGCATGTATTAACACTTCCATTAGGCATTTCAGAATCGCCCCAACTCTTTGACCGTTATGAGACAGAAGCCGTCGAAAGAAGTATGAAGCAACTTAAAGACCAACTGGAATTTTATGTAAGAGATAGGGTTCCCATCATTTCCTATATTACTACCGGCAATTTCTTGGACGCCACGCAAGCACTCCTAAAGACAACAGATCCCTTTGCTATCGTAATGGGTAGCAAGGAAATTAATGAGACGGCTGCTTTTTTTATAGGAAGCTATATTTTTACCGTGGCACATAATGTAGACTGCCCCTTAATTGTTGTTCCACCAAAGGTCACTTATAATGCGATTAAAAATGTAGGACTGGCATGTGATTTGAAAAACATGCCTGCCTACTTACCATTAAACAATATTGAAGATTTATTAGAAAAGTTTAAAGCATCGCTGGAGGTATTATACATTAGTAAGCCAGGTGAAGAAAATGGAGAGGGTGTAATTTCTGGTACAAAGTTTATGAGAGATAATTTAGCTCGCTTCAACCCCGAAATTAGTATCGGAAAGTTTCCGGAAGTTGCTATAGGAATTACCGAACTTATAAGTACGCATCACATTGATTTACTCATGGTCATTCCGAAGAAACATGAATTTCCTCAAAATATCTTTCACAAAAGTATTACCAACAAAATAATACATAATCCTAACATACCTATAATGGTTTTACATACATAAAAGTCTGAAATAGAAAAAGAGTGTTTTCATCTTATTACTAGATAAAACAATGACTCCCGTCAACAATTAGAATGAGTTTAAGCATTCATCAATTAGAGGTTTAGTTTTAATTTGGAATTTAAAAAATAAACAAAATGTGGTATAAGACAGAAGCGAAGAATGGGCTTAGCATTTTAGATTGTATAATGCAGGAAAATATTATATTAAAGAACCGCCTTTCAAATGCGGTTCAACAAGAAGTAAGTAAAGCCTATATAGAAAGAGCAGAAAATTTCCAACAAAGGTTTATAGAAAAAGACCAAATAGTGGAATTGTTGCGACACGAGATAAATACGCTTTTAATGAGCCATTATAATCATTCTCACCCACAAGAAGAAATAAACCTTGTACGTAAAAGATTTCTATTGCTGAAACGAGATATTCAAAAAGTGAAAGATGAATTTGACTTTTTAAAATCATCTTTTGAAGAATATCTTTCAGGAAAAGAAGAAGTGAGTATTTCTAAACTATTTTATTGAATGGTCTAGTCGGATTCTTACACCACCGGGATAAATCAGCTCAACGCCGTTATGCTCAGTAGAAGCTACTGCCTGTCTTATCGGAACAAAAGCTCCTTGCTCTTTCTCTTTTAACTTCTGACACCAATAATGGAAAGTCGGCCGCTTGATCTGCTTTTGCTCGCAAAAGGATTTTAGAGATAAACCACTATTGTGGTATTCTGTTATCAAAAGTGACATCTGCTCTTTTCTGCTCATAGTCTTATATTTTAAGCAAAGCTAAAGGCAGGATTGTAAGTGCGCAACATGCACTTCGTGGGTCGGATACGTCTGAATCCACTTTCCCTTAATTGTTCTCCAAATACGGTTTGATAAGTTTTAAGCTGAGCAGTTTTAAATCCGTCATTTAGCCATAACATCAAAATTGGGTATTGAATAAGCAAATTATACAATTTTGCTCCATCCCATATTAATGCCTTACAGTTTTTCTGATTTAAAAGCATTTGGTTATTAAAAACTTCTGATAATAAAGTTATCTCTTGAGGGAGAAGTTCAACATTTGTAGCTAATAAGAAGAAATTTTCGTCTGCAATCTTTTCTGCTTCTTTTTTCAGTTGAGATTTAAGAGAGCTTACACCTTCACTTCGAGCTGATTTATAGAATTTAAATTGAAATCTCCAATTTCCTGTTTGTTTCATATAAGTTCCTGAAAAAAAACCGTCAATTCCTCCATCGCGTCCCGATGCCGAAAATGGAACGTATTTTTTCCCGAACTCGAACATAAATAAGGCATTGCAGAATAATTCAAAATCATCGTAAGTATAATTGCTCCAGTTAATTTTATCCATTGTAAAACTTATCATTTATATAATCCTTCAGAAAAGAGTCCAAAATTAGTTTGAGCCTTCAATTTTTTGTATTTTGGTATTTGTAAATGTAAATCTTTTGGATGTAAATATTTTCAAGTCATTTTTATAGTGCAACAAAAATCCATTAGTCAGAAATTGCTTGAAAATAATATCAACTACCGTTTTCTAAATAAAAAAAATCACGAAACAATATTCTGGATTACCTACTAGTTAAGCTGGATAAAGAAGGCTGACATATCGCACGCGATATTGAATTCAGCAACTTATTTCATTTGATGTACCAATTATTTTGGGTGGGTAATTCCTTTTCTTTTATTGCCAATTTTATTATTGAAAATGGATTTAAACTCTTTTTAAGCTTTTCCAGCATTTTGTTTTTGTAACCAATATTTTGTAAAATAGCACCAATCAAGGCCCGTACTCTTGGCGGATATAATAATGCATATCTTATCAATGTTTCGATTTGTTTTTTATCAAATTCTTTTAAAATAGCGCTTAATCGTTTTACTGCTTGGTTAGTGGAAGTATCGGGAATTTGTTTAATATCTTTAAATGCATCTAACAAACCTAAAATTTCAAAATTGCTTTCGGTTACTTCTGCATAACTTTTTACGGCATTCGCTTTTAATGAACCTCTGTTTATTTTTATGCGTTTGTCTCTGCTGGCAATTTTGATACTGAAAGC
>DASVGS010000511.1:0-8145 GCA_036379435.1 Ignavibacteriaceae bacterium | reverse complement strand
ATTGCAAATTATGCGGTAGGTTTTAATAATATTGATGTAGCTTATGCAAATAGTAAAGGCATAATAGTAACTAATACTCCGGATGTTCTTACTGATTCTACTGCAGATTTAACTATGTCTCTTGTATTGGCTTGTGCAAGAAGGATATCGGAAGCTGAAAAACTTGTAAGATCAAAAAAATTTAGTGGATGGAAGCCGAAACTTTTATTAGGGATTGAATTACGCAATAAAAAATTTGGTATTCTTGGGGCAGGACGAATTGGAACTGAAGTTGCTATTAGAGCACACTCATTTGGTTGCAAAATTTTATACTATTCAAATAAAAAGAATGTTTTCCTGGAAAACAGATTAAAATCTAAAAGATTGTCTCTTAACTCAATTTTAAAACAATCGGATATATTATCAATTCATCTTCCGTTAAATAAACACACATACAACTTAATTAATGAATCAAATTTAGGTTTGCTAAAAGAATCCGCAATTCTAATCAACACAGCCAGGGGTGAAATTGTAGATGAAAAGATATTGATATCGATGTTGAAGAATAAAAAAATATTTGCTGCAGGCTTAGATGTTTATGAAGATGAACCAAACATCAAAAAAGGATTTTATAATCTCTCAAATGTAATTCTACTTCCGCACATTGGAAGTGCAACGGTTGAAGCAAGAAATAATATGTCAATACTGGCAGCAAAAAATATTATAGCTGTCCTTAATAAAAAGAAAGGATTAACACCAGTTAGTATCTAATAGTCGATTGATAGTATTGATTTCCATTGGTAATTTTGAAACAAAAAAGAGAAAATTAAATGAGATTTGGAATACCGAAAGAAACTCTTTATGAAGAAAAGAGAGTTGCATTAGCTCCGGCAGGGGTGGATGCTTTAGTTCGTGCAGGTCACACTGTATACATTCAAAGTGGCGCTGGTGAAGGAAGTCATTTCAGCGATGAAGAGTATCGTAAAACAGGTGCTCAAATTGTTTATTCGGCGGAAGAAGCATTTGCGCGGGCTGAAGTGATCGTAAAAGTAGCGCCTCTTTCAGAAAATGAAGTTGATTATTTACAGGAAAATCAAACATTGTTTTCTTTTCTGCATCTCGCAATTGGTAAAAGAAAAATTATTGATCAGTTGCTTAAGAAAAAAATAACAGCCATCGGTTATGAATTGATTGAAGAAGAAGAGCGGCTTCCAGTATTACATTCAATGAGCGAGATAGCAGGACAGCTTGCAATTCAGGTTGCAGAAAGATATCTGGAAAGTTTTAGTGAAGGAGGAAGAGGAATTTTACTTGGTGGAATAACCGGTGTGGCACCTGCAGCAGTTGTGATTTTAGGAGCTGGAGTGGTAGGCGTTACAGCAGCCAGAGCGGCACTTGGAAGAGGAGCGCAGGTTATTGTTATTGATAAGGATTTGAATAGACTAAGAAATGTTGATATTAATTTTAGAAAAAAAGTTACCACTGTTATGGCAAATCCATATACTATTTCAAGAGGAGTTAGATTTGCCGATGTTTTGATTGGAGCAGTATTGATAAAAGGGGAGAAGGCCCCGCATATCGTTACTGAATCAATGATTAAAGAAATGAAGAAGGGGTCGGTTGTTGTGGATGTATCCATTGATCAGGGCGGATGCATTGAGACAAGCCATATTACAACTCAATCTGATCCTGTTTATAGAATGCATGATGTAATTCATTATTGTGTACCAAATATGCCAGCAATTGTATCAAGAACTGCGAGTTATGGACTTAATAATGCATCGCTTGGTTATATTCAGGATATTGCTGAAAATGGTTTGTCAAATGCACTGCTTGGTGATTTAGGTCTTTCGAAAGGTGTTTGTACATACAATGGTTATTGCTGCAATGAATCCATAGCCCACACATTTAATGTAGAGTATAGACGTCTGCATATTTTTTCCAGTAATTAGTAAAAGAACAAAATGATTTTTAGAAAAGAGAAATTGAAATGACTGCAACTGAAGAAATAACTACAAAAAATCCAATACCAACAAATTTATTGCGTATTTATAATCAAAAATTAGTCACCTCGGATGAAGCGGTAAAACATATTAAATCCGGTGATAATGTCATCATTCAACCAGGATGTGCCGTTCCATCAGAATTAGTGCGTGCAATGGTTAGAAGAAAAGATGATTTGGAAAATGTTACTATATATCATATTCTGGTTGTTGGGGAGCTACAATATTTGCAGCCTGGTATGGAAAAACACTTTAAACATAAAGCTTTTTTTATTGGAGCTAATGCAAGAAAAGCTATCAATGAAGGAAGATCAGAATTCATACCGATCTTCTTATCCGAAGTACCATTATTATTTAAGCTTGGCAGGATTACAACAGATGTGGCGCTGCTAAACGTTTCTCCACCGGATGAACATGGCTTTTGCAGTTATGGAGTTGATGTTGGAACAATAAAAACACCGGCTGAAAAATCCAAAATAATAATTGCACAGGTAAACAAACACATGCCAAGAGCCCTGGGTGATTGTTTTATCCACATAAATAAAATCAATTACATTGTTGAGCATGATGAAGAACTAAAAGAACTGCCGCAAGTAGATCCGGATACAACACCTGAAATACTGGCAGTGTTTGATAAAATTGGAAGAAATGTTGCCAATCTTATTGAGGACGGCTCTACATTACAAATGGGTATTGGTGCTATTCCTGATTCTGTAATGAAATACTTATTCGATAAAAAAGATTTAGGAATTCATACAGAAATGTTTTCGGATGGAATGATTGATCTTGTAGATGCTGGTGTAATCAATGGCGAAAAGAAAACTTTACATCCAGGAAAAATTATTGCAGGGTTTGTACTCGGTACAAAAAAAGTTTATGATTTTATAGATAACAACCCGATAATAGAATTCCATCCGCAGGAATATGTTAATGATCCGTTTATTATAGCTAAGAATAACAAAATGGTTGCAATCAATTCCGCTCTGGAAGTTGATCTTACAGGACAGGTTTGTGCTGATTCTATTGGTACTAAACTATATTCCGGTATTGGCGGGCAGGTAGATTTTATAAGAGGCGCTTCAAAATCAGAAGGAGGTAAACCGATTATTGCTTTACCTTCAACTACAAAAAATGATTCAATTTCAAGAATAGTTCCAACTCTAAAATCAGGTGCAGGTGTTGTTACTTCCAGAGGAGATGTTGATTATGTTGTTACAGAATATGGTGCTGTAAATCTTTGGGGTAAGACAATACAAGAAAGAGCAAAAGCACTGATATCTATCTCTCATCCTAAATTTAGAGATGAGTTAACCAGGTACGCTAAAGAAACCTTTTTTATTTAGAGAAAGATGGTTGCTGTAATTGGAGATATCCACGGATGTTTTTACACTCTTAAACAATTAGTAGAAAAGATCAGGAATAAATATTCTGATATTAAAATATTTTGTGTTGGGGATCTTGTTGACAGGGGAAACTATAGTTATGAAGTGATTGAATTTGTATTATCTGAGCAAATTTCTTTTACTCCGGGTAATCATGATCTTATGTTTTACTATTTCTTTAACGATCCTGATTCACAAATGGGTAAAACATGGTCATTCAATGGTTCTGAATCAACAATCAAGTCATACGAAAACAGAATGGATAAACTTGGTGCACATCTTAATGCCATTATTAGTGCACCAATATTTATTCTAAACAACGACTGCTTTATTTCACACGCCGGTATTTCCAGAACTTTTAAAAATAAAATAAACTCTGCTGTGATCACTGATGAAATGAAATTGAAAAAGATTTTGTCTGAAGATTTGTTTGGTCAAAACAGCGTAGTGTGGTGCAGAGGTCGATTAATGAATATTGGTAAACTTCAGGTTGTTGGGCATACACATAGAAAGGAAGTAAGTTTTGATAAAGAATCGAACGCAGTTTATATTGACACAACCGCATTTGGGATGAATAAACTTACTTCAGTAATTGTTGAAAATAATAAAGTGATTGAAATAATAGATCAGAAGACTTTAAAAGGTGATTCAAATTCACGATGGAATTACTATTTATAACTTAATAATGATCCCTAATACAAATTTATCTGCTTGTTAATATTTAAGTAAAAAAATGAGTAAAGAAATTGAGAGAAAATTTTTAGTTGATAATTTTAAGTGGTTAACAAAAAAATCTAACGAAATATTTATTAGGCAGGGTTATTTAACGGGGTCTATTACTCCAACCATACGCGTTAGAACAGTTGGTATTAATGGTTTTCTAACAATTAAAGGCAAGGTATCCGGAATAACAAGAGATGAATTTGAATATGAAATACCTTTTAATGACGCAGAATTTATATTAAATAATTTTTGCGGAAGTTCCATTATTGAAAAATTCAGATCTGAGATTACCTTCAATAACTTTTTATGGCAGGTAGATAGATTTATTGGATTGAATGAGGGATTAATAGTTGCAGAAATTGAACTACTGAATGAAGAACAAACATTTGATATTCCATCCTGGATAACTAAAGAAGTAACAGATGATCAAAGATATTACAATTCTAATCTGGTGAAAAACCCATTTTCAAAATGGAATTATAAATAATCTTGACAAGTAATTTCAGACATCTTGTCTGAATGACTTCAATCCCAACTTAATAAATGTATACGAAACAATTAGTGCAAGTACAGCAAGTACTATGCTTGTGCTGAGTAAATTCCAGATTGATATATTTAATCCATTTGCTTCAGAATAAAAATAATTGGAGACTGGAAAGAATAGTACAACAATTATTATTAACAGATAAATTAAAGTAAGCAAAAAAGTAATTGAAGCACCGGATGAAGAAGCCAATCTGATGGCATTTCTTTCTCTGTAATTAGCAAATATACCACCCATACCAAAATTTAAACTAATTAATGTTATCGAAGTTAATGCAGAATTTAATTGTGCAACCAATGATAAAGCGACTGGAAACTGAAGGTTTGAAAAGAAACTTATTAGTTGTCCGATAAAGAAAATAATTAAAAAATATATTGTCAATCGCTTTCTGAGTAACGAATTAAAGTTAATAGGCGCACTTCTTATCTTCCATAATGCTTCTCCTTCAAGGCTAATCAACGGAAATACAAATCTTAATGAGAATGAAGCAACAAGAAATATATTAAATAATGATACGATAAGATAAACGAGGGTTTTTAAATATTCGTTGTAAGCTTTTTCAATAATAAAATCGATTCCGGAAATGCTTGAAATAAAAACCGTGATTAAAAATAGCATCACTAAAAGATGAAGCCATTGACTTGGTTCCCTGAAGAAAAGATAAAATTCTCTTTTCAAAATAGATTCATCAAACCCGTTTAAGTATGATTTTTTATGAAATCCTAAAATAGAAAATTGATTTTTCGTTTTACTTTTTAGTTCGGCATTTACTTTTAATGATGTTAACCAGGTTTTATAATAGAATTTATTTGCAATTAATAGAGCAGCACCAAATACCAAAAGTGAAGTTATAATGTTGGCATAAACAAAAGGTATTGCTCTTTCAATTTTGTGTTGGGATGTCCAGTAAAGGGATTCTGAAATCCAATAGTTTGGTAAAAATTTTATACTGCTGTTTTCCAAAAATCCAAAGTACTGATCAATATTGGGATAGTAGTCAAATACTCTTTCAACAAGATGAATCGGATTGCTGATAAAATAAAATGAAACTACGCTAACAATATAAATCAATCCTATACTTACAATAACTTTTTTTATACCCCACCTGCCAGACATAATTAAAACAATTAGTAAAACAATTACTCCTAATGCTCCCGCAGTGAACATAAATGGAAGGATAAGAAAGAAAAGTGCAAAAGGATAAAACCAAAAGTTTAAATCAAAATAGTATCCGTAACCTAAAAGTACCGATGTTATTATCAGTAGTAGTGTGGCTGAGCTATAAAAAAAATTATCTAAAAATTTGATAAGGAATATTTTTGTAAAAGAAATTGGTTTCGTAATCAGAAAAAACACTTCTTTAGATTTATAGAGTGTTGAAAATGAAACAACCATGTTTCCAACATTTATAGCTATAAAAAATATAAAGAGAACTATAAGAATGAATCTATGCAGCAGAAATGATCCAATCTTAACAGTGACCAGCAAGTAATCAATTGTATTAAATGTCATAACAAAGCATCCGTAGGCAAACGCAATATATACTATTCCTGAGCCAAGACTTTTCAAAATTGAATAGAAATTAATCGGTGAGTTGACTTTTAGAAATATTAGAATTTTATAAAGCAGTATGTGAAAAACATGTTTCATTATTTAGTTAACTGTAGAAACAGTGATTCAAGGTTTTGATTATCATTTCCTTTGATGTTTTCAAGAACCTCTTTTGTATCTGAAAAAATCATATTCCCATCTTTAATTATCCCAATTCTGGTGCATATTTCTTCAGCTACATTTAAACTGTGTGTGGACATAAAAACAGCCGCACCATTTTGTGCTTTTTCAGTCAGGATATTTTTAACTATTAGTGCACTCTGTGGATCCAATCCTACCATTGGTTCATCAACTAATAATAATTTTGGATCATGCAGCAATGCTGAGGCAATGGTTATTCTTTGCTTCATTCCCTGTGAGTATTCTTCAGTACGCTTATCTACCCAGTCGCCAATTTCAAGTTTCTCTATTATTTCATCAATTCTATTTTTTAAAATCAGTTTCTCTATGGAATACAAACCTCCACAGAAAAATAAAAATTCACGTCCTGTAAGTTTTTCATAAATAAACGGTTGATCCGGTATATATCCAATTAATGATTTTGCTTTAATAGGATCTTTATTAATATCAAATCCATTTATACGAATTTTGCCAAAAGTTGGATTATATAGTCCGGAGATCATTTTAATTGTAGTTGTTTTACCGGCACCATTCTGACCTAAAAATCCAAAAAAATCTCCTGCTTCAATTTTAAGATTTAAATTATTGACTGCAGTAAATGAGCCAAATTTTTTAGTTACGTTTATGATTTCAAGCATATAATATTTGGTTAATAAGAGAAATTAATAATGTTATAAATATAGACAGGATATTTATAATTTTATATTCCTGCAGAACGCAGGGCTGTAAGGTCTTCAAAATTTATCAACATCAGATCACTTTCATTTAAATTCTTTCCTGCTAAAATCCTATCCTCCTGATAAGCAATTGCTTTATTAATTATTTCCTTAATAGTTCTTGAATTATAAAAGTTTTTATTAGTTTCCTTTTTTAATTCAACTATCCATTCAAGCATCTGCTGCCAGGCTCCTTCATCAAGTTGATAATTTTTCTTTTGGCATATACTTAATGCAATCTCCAATAATTGTCTGGTTGAATAAGACTCAAAATTAAAGATGTTAGGAAATTGATTTTGAAGAACAGGGAAATTGCTAATTAACAATTCTACTTCGTCCTTTGTTCCTGCTAAAATTGCAATAGTAGTATCCTTCATTAAATAAAGTTTCTTAAGGAAATACTGCAATAATGAATCACTAAAATCATTTGAGCATTGAAGTGAAGCAAAAGCATCATTAACTAAAATTACATTTCCGGAAAGTTGCTTAAAAATTTGATCCATAGTCAGATAAGCATCAATCTTATCTAATCCAAAAAATGTTGAGCCGTCAATTTCTATTAATTGTCCATGCTCTATTCTGCCTAACTCTTTTAAGCTTTTAGTTAATAATCTTGCAACAGTAGTTGTGCCCGCACCCGGTTCAGCAATAAAAATGGAGTTCAAATTTTTATGGATCGAGGAGATGGATCGATCTTTTTTGATTTTATCAACTTTTAAAGAAGCTATAATTCTATTTAATGTGATTTTAACATCTTCAATTCCAACAAGATTATTTATTTCATTAATATATTTATCTACTTTTTGATTAAAATGGTCAGAGTTACTTCCATTTTGTATAATTGAAAATGCTGCATGGACATCTTCTTTTGATAAAGTATTTAATGCAGAAAAGTCTTTTTTATTTTCTTCTAACTGCTGATAACGTTTACTTAGTTCAATTTTGGTTTGATTAAAAATATTTCTCACAAATCTTGCATTTCCAAAAGTATCATTTTTTTTATGATTAATTTTTTCAAATTTTTCTAGTAAAAATTCCTCTGCATCCTTTTGGACAAAATATTTTTC
>DASVGS010000510.1:0-3908 GCA_036379435.1 Ignavibacteriaceae bacterium | reverse complement strand
TTTGCAACTTCAAATGGATAGGGAGCGAGGCTAAATGGATAGTATGCAAACTGAAATAGATAGTGAGCGAGTTTAAATGGAGAGTATGCAAACTGAAATGGATAGTAAGCGAGTTTAAATGGATAGTCTGTAACTTCAAATGGATAGTTTGCAACTTCAAATGGATAGGAAGCGAAAATAACTGGATATGAAGCAACATTAAAAGGATAGGATGCAAAAATGGACTATTTTACAATTATCAGTTGGCCATATCCTAATAATATTGTTTTTTATGTGATATTGATAAACGTAATGATAGAATCCTAAATTGATAATCCCATCCAAAAGCCGTAATTTTTCAACTACAATTTTTAATTTTGAGGATAAAACATGTCAAACGCATATTTTAAGGTACCGCAACCCGTAAATGAACCTGTAAAAGCGTACAAACCGGGCTCACCTGAAAGAGAAGAATTAAAGAAAAAATTAACAGAATTAAAATCAAAACAAATAGAAGTTCCGTTAATTATTGGTGGAGAAGAAGTTAGAACCGGAAACACCGAAAAGATGGTGATTCCTCATAATCACAGTCATGTTCTTGGTGTTTATCATAAAGCAGGTAAAAAAGAAGTTGATATGGCAGTTGAGGCTGCTCTTGAAGCACGCAAAGAATGGGCAGAAATGCCGTGGGAACATAGAGTATCTGTCTTCTTAAAAATAGCAGAATTACTAGCTGGTCCTTGGCGAGCTACAATAAATGCTGCAACAATGCTTGGTCAATCTAAAACAGCTTTTCAGGCAGAGATTGATTCCGCTGCTGAGCTGATTGATTTTTATAGATTCAACAGTTTTTATATGGCTCAGTTAATGCAGGATCAACCATATTCAGGTAGTGGAATGTGGAATCGATTGGAATACCGTTCATTAGAAGGATATATTTTTGCAATAACTCCGTTTAATTTTACTTCCATTGCAGGTAATCTTCCAACTGCTCCAGCCATTGTTGGAAACGTAAGTTTGTGGAAACCGGCATCAAGTGCAGTTTATTCAGCCTACCATCTGATGAAATTATTTGAAGAAGCAGGTTTACCAAAGGGAGTAATTAATTTTGTTCCTGGTTCAGGTGGACAGGTTGGAACACCGGCAATGACTAATGCTAATCTTGCAGGCGTGCATTTTACTGGATCCACAGAAGTCTTCCAGAATATGTGGAAAGTTATTTCTGATAATCTAAAGAATATGAAATATTATCCGCGTATTGTTGGTGAAACAGGTGGTAAAGATTTTATATTTGCACACAGTTCCGCAGATGTTGACGCACTTGTTGTTGCAGCATTACGCGGTGCATTTGAATATCAGGGACAAAAATGCTCGGCTGCTTCAAGAATGTATATACCAAAATCTATCTGGAAAAATTTTAAAGAAAAATATGTAGCAGAAGTCGGAAAAATTAAAATGGGTGATGTTGAAGACTTTACAAATTTTATGGGTGCTGTAATTGATAAAGGGGCATTCGCATCTATAACAGAATATATCAAATACGCTAAATCATCTAATGAAGCAGAAATAATTACTGGTGGAAATTTTGATGATTCAAAAGGTTACTTTATTGAACCCACAACAATTGTAACTACTAATCCAAAATTTAAAACAATGGAAGAAGAAATATTTGGTCCTGTGATGACAATCTATGTTTACGATGATAATAAACTTGATGAAACATTAACACTTTGTGATGCAACTTCTCCATATGCTTTAACAGGCGGAATTTTTGCTCAGGATAGAAAAGCAATTGTAATGATGTCCAACAGATTAAAAAATGCTGCAGGTAATTTTTATATAAATGATAAACCAACAGGTGCAGTAGTAGGCCAACAGCCATTTGGCGGAGGAAGAGCTTCCGGAACAAATGATAAAGCCGGAAGTGCAATGAACTTAATGAGATGGATGACTGCAAGAACAATTAAAGAAACTTTTGATCCTCCTAAAGATTGGCGTTATCCGTTTATGAGTGAGAAATAAAATTTTATAGATGTCATCCTGAGCCTGTCGAGGGATGACAATATTTAAGTAAAAATAATTAAGGACTTAGAATGAAAATACACGAGTATCAGGCAAAAGAAACTTTAAAAAAATTTGGTGTTCCTGTTCAGGATGGAATTGCAATTAAAAGCATGTTAGAATTTGATGATGCGATGTCAAAACTTCAGCAGCGTGGAATAAATCAGTATGTGGTTAAATCTCAAATTCACGCCGGCGGAAGAGGTAAGGGAATAGTTTATGATGTTAGAAACAGAGACGTTGTTGTTCTTGAAGGTGGAGTTAAGTTTACAACATCACAGGAAAAAGCTGCTGAATATGCAGAAAAAATTCTAGGTAATATTTTAGTTACTCATCAATCCGGTGCTGAAGGCAAAGTAGTAAAAACACTTTTTATTGCAGAAGGATTAGATTATAAAAAAGAATTGTATCTGGGAATATTATTGGACCGTTCTGTTTCCAAAAATGTAATAATGGTCTCAACAGAAGGCGGAGTTGAAATTGAAAAAGTTGCTGAAGAAACTCCAGAAAAAATAATTAAAGAATGGATTGATCCTGCAGTTGGATTACAAGCTTTTCAGGCACGCAAATTAGCGTTTGCATTAGGTTTGGAAGGAAATGCCTTTAAGAGTTTTATTCCATTTATAAAATCTTTGTACAAAGCCTATGAATCAACAGATGCATCGATGTTAGAAATAAATCCATTAGTAATTACAAATGATGATAAAGTTGTTGCACTTGATGCAAAAATGAATTTTGATGACAATGCGCTTTACCGTCATCCGGAAATTATGGAGTACCGGGATTTGGACGAAGAAGATCCACTTGAAATTGAAGCATCTAAATTTAATCTCAATTACATTAAACTCGATGGAAATGTTGGGTGTATGGTTAACGGTGCCGGTTTAGCTATGGGGACAATGGATATTATCAAACTTGCCGGTGGTGAACCTGCAAACTTTTTAGATGTAGGCGGCGGTGCAAATAAAGAAACCGTTGCAAATGGTTTTAAAATAATTTTATCCGATCCTAATGTTAAAGCCATTTTAATAAATATCTTTGGTGGAATTGTTAGATGCGATAGAGTTGCACAGGGTGTTATAGATGCTGCAACTGAAATGCATGTTCATGTTCCGATAGTTGTTAGATTAGAAGGAACAAATGCAAAAGAAGCTGCAGAACTGCTCGATAATTCTACACTTCATTTTGAAGTTGCAAAAAGCTTACAGGAAGCTGCCGAAAAAGTTACTGCAGTTTTAAGAGCTAATTAATTTTTTATAATGTCACACTCAGCTATTCCGGGTGTGACATTTTTATAGTATTGGTTATTATTAGATTTGTACAACATGACTGATAATAATTATTTTTAATTTTTGTTACAAAAGATTTAAATAACTAACAAACTATCCTCACCTTGATTTTCTTTTTTATTAGTTATACATTTTTTGTGAATTTATTTTAAGTTAGGAGAACTTGATGTCCCTTTTCGATTCTGAATTTTCTAATGAAGAAGAATTTGAACTTCCACAAGAGAATATAGAAGAAGAACTCGCTGCGTGTAAAAAAATTCTGGATACTGGTTACGTTTATGATTCAGTAGAAAGAATTGAAGAAGTTGCACAAACGTGTATAGATATTGATCGTTTTGAAGATGCATTGTACCTTATAGAAAAATTATTAGAGATCTTTCCCTACAACTCCGAATACTGGTTAAAGAAAGGTATTATTCTAAATGGATTATTTCGTTTTGGAGAAGCTCTATTATCTTATGAGCAATCTCTATCCTTGAACCCTAATGATGTTGAAACTCTGATAGATAAATCCGCTACTGAGGAGAATCTGGGATTGTTTGATCAGGCGAGAGAATCATTGGAAAAAGTACTGCAACT
>DASVGS010000509.1:0-2991 GCA_036379435.1 Ignavibacteriaceae bacterium | reverse complement strand
CTTGCAAGATATTTGTTTGATAGCGAAGACGCGCTCGTTAGAATTGATATGAGTGAGTATATGGAAAAGTTCTCTGTTTCAAGATTAGTAGGAGCGCCTCCGGGATACGTTGGATACGAAGAAGGCGGACAGTTAACAGAAAAAGTGAGACGCAAACCTTATTCAGTTGTTCTGTTTGATGAGATTGAAAAAGCACATCCGGACATTTTTAGCTTGCTGCTCCAAGTGCTTGATGATGGAACTTTAACAGATTCACTCGGAAGAAAAGTAGATTTCAAAAATACTATTATCATTATGACATCCAATGTTGGAACAAAAGATATTAAGAATATAAGCAAGTTTGGCTTTGGCGGTGAGGATAAAATTGATAAATACTCGAGCTTAAAAGATACCGTTGAAGAAGCAATGAAGAGACTATTCAATCCTGAATTCCTAAACAGAATTGATGATACCATCGTATTTAGAAATCTTGATAAAGAAGATATTTACAAAATAATAGACATTGAAATAAAAGATCTTCTTACAAACATTAAAGAAAATAAATTAACACTTGTATTGGATGAATCCGCAAAAGAGTTTTTGGTTAACAAAGGCTTTGATGAAAAATTTGGTGCCCGTCCACTACGCAGAGCAATTCAAAAATATGTTGAAGATCCGTTAGCTGAAGAAATTCTTCGCGGTTCATTTAAAGAGGGAACAACAATTGTTGCAAAGCATGTTGAAAATACTGAAGAGTTAGTTTACTTTGATGAATCACTAGAACACCCGGATCCTAATGTAGAGCCGGAAAAAACTGATCTTGGTGAAAACTAGTTTATCATTTTATTCAACCATTTATAAGCGCATTCTTTAGGATGCGCTTTTTTTTGTTTATTTTTAAACCACAATCATTAAAACTTCAGGTGTGCAATGAGTAAATTAAATCAGAATCAAATCGATATGAATCTATCAAAATTTCCCGGCTGGGATTTTCAAAATGATTCTATCTCAAAGCAATTCCAGTTTAAGGATTTTATTGAAGCTCTATCCTTTGTTAATGCAGTGGGTTTAGAAGCTGAAAAGATGGATCATCATCCGGATATTTTAATGTTTGCATGGAATAAAGTAAGAATTACAATTTCAACACATAGTGCAAATGGAGTAACAGATAAAGACTTTGCACTTGCACAAAAAATAGAGGATAGAATAAAATGAGCTCGCGGTTGGATGAACTTTTAGATAAATACGATGAAAATCCATTGGATCCGGATATCATTTACGGCATCGTAAAAGAATATTTGAAAAGTAATATGGATGATCAAGCCGAAGAATTTCTTAAAGATCTTTTGAAAAAAGATCCCAAATATGTTCAGGCTTACATTACTTACGGTAATCTTAAAGAAAATAATAATGAAATTGAAGATGCCGAATATTATTACCGTACCGGCTTAAGAGTAGCAAAAGAATTAAATGACACAAAAGCAATAAGAGTTCTGGAGGATTATCTTGATGAACTTGAATAATGAAGACGTAATTAAAATTTTTAAAAGCACCGAAGCATTGTTAGAAGGACATTTCCTTTTAACATCGGGCAGGCACAGCAACCAGTATTTTCAATGTGCAAAAGTTTTGCAATTTCCGGAATATACTTCTCAAATCTGTTCTTTGATTGCTGATCATTTTAAAAATTATGAAATAGATACCGTTATTGCCCCGGCCATGGGCGGAATGATAGTTGGTTATGAAGTTGCAAGACAGTTGAATAAAAGATCTATCTTTACTGAAAGAGAAAATAAAGAGATGACTCTGCGCCGTGGTTTTTCACTATCCAAAGGTGAAAAGGTTTTGGTATGCGAAGATGTTGTTACTACCGGCGGATCAGTTTTTGAGGTTATAAATATTGTTAAAAAATTTAATGCGGTAGTTATTGGTGTAGGCAGTATTGTTGATCGTAGTAACGGTAAAGTTGATTTTGGTTATGAATTTTTTCCGTCTCTAAGACTAAATGCAGTTTCTTATCCACCTGAAGACTGTGCTATTTGTAAAGAGGGAAAATTGGAGTTAGTCAAACCTGGTTCAAGGAAAGTTTTTTAGCATTGTCGTTTTTAACACTCTTATAAAATTCCATGTCACACCGAGCCTGTCGATGTGTGACAATTAATATACTGTCGGTCTTCGACGGGCTCAGACTGACAAATTTTGAATTATACTTTATGAAGAAAACTCTGTTTGCAATTCTGTTATTTTCGAATTTAATTTTCGCACAATTAGATTTTGATCAATATTTTGAAAACAAAACTTTAAGACTGGATTATTATCACACTGGAAACGATACAATTGATGCATATTCTTTTGATGAATTGATTGAAGAACCATTTTGGGGCGGATCAAAGACAAATTTGTTAGATAGATTTGATTATGGCAAATATAAAATAGTTGTAATAGATGTCGAATCGGGTAAAGAAATTTACTCGCGTACATACTCAACATTGTTTAGTGAGTGGCAAACAACTGATGAAGCAAAACAAACCACAAAAAGTTTTAGTGAAACTGTTGTTTTTCCTTTTCCGAAAGAAAATGTTATAGTTGAATTCTATTCGAGAGATAAGAAAAACAAACTGCACAAGAAATTTGAATATTTGGTAAACCCCAAAAGCTATTTTATAAAAACGGAAAGACAACTTGAGTACAAAAATTTTGAAGTACTTAAAAGTAATGAACCTGACAAAGCTGTGGATATAGTGATTGTTCCTGATGGATATACAAATGATGAAATGGAAAAATTTAAAAAAGATTGTGAAAAATTTGCAGAATATCTTTTTAATGCCTCACCTTATAAAGAGAATAAAAACAAATTTAACATTTGGGGAATTGAGGCTCCATCTAAAGAATCGGGGACCGATATACCTGCTGAAGATATCTGGAAAAACACAATTGTAAATTCTCAATTTTATATGTTTGATCTTGATAGATATTTGATGACAAGTGATAATAAAACTTTGCGTAATATTG
>DASVGS010000508.1:0-4163 GCA_036379435.1 Ignavibacteriaceae bacterium | reverse complement strand
ACTATCAGGTAATAATCCAAATTTTTCGGTCTCCGCTTCTATAATAAACGTTGTGCCGATAAAATTTTTCTTTGAATAACCATGTTTTTCGATTAAATAATTAATTGAATCAAGGATTTTAGAAAAAAAAGGATCTGACTGTCTTAGAAGTTCAGCCACAAACTTTTCAACACTTTTAGCTACAATTCTGTTTATAAAAAAGGCTGCCTGCTGACCTGTTTCAATTTTAGGTTTCCATTCATTAAATGCTTTTATAATTTTTATAAATAATCCTGATTCATCCCTTTCAAACAGAGGTGCAATAGCATCTATTGCAAGTTCCTTTAAATTAACATCTTCAGCTAATAAAACTTTGTTTAAGTGTTTATAACGAAATTTAAGATAAGTAAACGAGTAGCGATAAAATATTTCTATCAGATAATTTACTTCAGAGCGGGAGTAACGATTCTCGCAAATTGAAATCAGAATTCCATAGACGTCTGTGCTATTTTTCATACAATTCAAAACTACAAAAAGAATTTAAAAAAGTCCTTTCAATTTTCCGAAAATAAAATGTTTGTGGGTATTGATATAATAACTGGGGAATTAAAGGGGGTTCATAAAGGATCGTATGCTTTCCAATTTTTGCAATTAAAAAATATTTACAAATTAATTTTGTATAAAGTCTGGTGGTTGTCGTAGTCTTGGCTACGGCAGCTTCAGATAAAGATATTTCAATTCGTTTAAGACAATTCTCGTTTTTCAAACAAATACTAACAACAAATCTAATTATGGATTATGTGTTAATTAAAGTAGTATAATATTGGAAAGTTATTCGATGTGATTTTTTATTTTTTGTCGGAACGGCGGGATTTGAACCCGCGACCCCTTGAACCCCATTCAAGTACGCTACCGGACTGCGCCACGTTCCGAATATTATATTATAATTTTGAAACTAAAAGTTCTAACAAACTCTTAACCTCTTCAAGATCTTTTTGAAGAGCGGTTTTTTCTCTTTTTGCTTTTTGAGGTTCAACTTCCTCAACTTGTTCTTTTTCACTTTCACTTGATTGGAAAAATTTTTCTGGAGCAAAGTTTTCCATTATTTTCTTTGCACCTTCAATTGTGTACTTACGTTCTCTTAGCAGAGTTTTAATATGGAGAATTAACTGGATATCTTTATTAGTATAAATTCTATTCCCGGCCCTGTTCTTTTGGGGTCTTAACTGTTCAAACTCAGTTTCCCAATATCTAAGAACAAACTGCTCTATGTTTGTAATTTTACTTACCTCACTAATTGAATAGTAAAGTTTTTTTATAGATAGGTCCTTCATAGGCTTCTTAAAATTGTTTAATCGAAAATAACTAATCTGCTTATTAATATCAACTTTACAGAATTATTTAATTATTTTTTTAGTAAATATATCTAAACTATGTACTTAAAATATTCACAAAGTCAGGTACTTAAACCAAGTTGGGATTAGTGAAAATAAATTTAGTTTAACTTAACATCTTTTTTAAGAGATAAGCTGCAGCTAAATAACTATTTTCTTTGAATCCCGAAATATAACCATTTGTATTTTTTGCAGTTAATAAAGTTTGTCTATAATCTTCTCGATTTGCAAGATGTGATAAGTGTACTTCTATTTTGGGAATTTTACAGATTTCAAGAGCATCCATAATCGCAATTGAAGTATGAGCATATGCACCAGGATTTATTATCAGTCCATCAAAATTTTTATCAGCAGTCTGTATCTTTGAAACTATTTCGCCTTCTATATTTGATTGAAATAATGAAAAGGTAAATTCTTTAAATTCACTCTTTAGTAGTTTAATTATTTGATTTGAACTTAAAGTAGAATAAAGATTCTTATCTCTTCTGGAGAGTAAATTTAGGTTTGGACCATTTATAACAAGAATTTTCATTTATTGTCACCCATCTCTTCTATCAGGTCTCTCAATTTTGGATTAAGATATATTTCGTCTACTCCAAGTTCTTTAAGTGCAACTGAAAGTATCATAGCTTTTCTTTGAAGATTTGCATTCTTATTAATTACTATAACTTTGCTTTCTTTAAGCAGACAGTATCCACCTTTAAAATCACCTTTCTCAAATCTAACTGTTGCTCCAAGCTGACTAGCAACTGATCTAAGATCCTGAATAATTTCTTCGAACTCTTTCTCTTTTAACTTCATTTTTCTTTTTTGGTTAATGGCTGGAATACTATGAAGTAATAAAATGAAAGATACGTCAAGATTGCAACAATAGAATAGCTGCTCAAGACTTTTATTCTATCCCTTAATAAGAATAAAATAGCATTCGAATCAAAAGATGTAGATTGTAACATTAAAATAATTTTCAAATCGATTATCATAAGGTAGATTTCGAAAGGCAATGTAATTAGAATTGCCACCAGAATAATGAATAACCATCCGTTATTTCGGAGATTTAATTTTGATGTTGCAATAAACAAAATACTCGTCACTATCATAAAAATAAAAGCAACAAAGTGAACTACTAATGCCGGCATAATGGAGATCAAAATTCCTTCAACATTTGCATCATTAACATAACTTTTCAAAATTAAATCCGGACCTTCAAAAATTTGGTAAACCAAAAATAATCTTGAGAGATAAGAGCCAATCCAAATTGATGCAGATATTAATGATAAAACAGCCAATACTTTTGATACAGTTGAAATTTTTTGCATAATTTACTTTAAAAATATTATTTAAAAATAATTAAAAATAGTCATACTTCCTTTTGGTTATTTTATTTAGAAATTGAGTTATTAAAAGTTTTAGTAAAATTATCTTTGCAGTAAAATATTATGAATCTAAAAAAAATGAATGGGAGCAAGCACTTTGTTTTTAATATTTTCTGTAACCAATCAAAAGTTCTTGTAAAATTATTTTTTGAAAACTACTAAGTCTTTAACTTAATTATGATCGAATAGGATACAATTAAATCTTTATATTTATTATAAAACAAGTAGTTAGTAATATTAATTAATATAATTTATAATGCCTAAACATTAATATTTTTAATGATCGTGTTTTTAATTTCATTATTCGAATAAGTGTTTGGGTAATCGATTGTATAGTGAAGACCCCTGCTCTCTTTTCTCATGCTTGCAGATTTAATTATAATGTGGGAGCAAGTTATTAAATTTCTAAGCTCAAGGATTTCTTTAAATACTTTAGTCTTCTTATATAATTCTTCAGTCTCTAAATAAATGTTATGAACTCTTTTTGCTGCTCGTTCTAATCTAAGGTTTGATCTAACAATACCAACATAATCCCACATTGTCTGCTTAACTTCATTAACACTATGGGTAATAAGAACTTTTTCATCAGATGTTAAAGTACCGGAATCATCCCACTCAGATAGTTCTGGAATATTTATATCTGTGTTACTTACATATTTTTTAATTGAACCGGCACATCTAAATGCATAAACCAGAGCTTCAAGTAAAGAGTTGCTTGCTAACCTATTTGCACCATGGACCCCGGTCATTGTCACTTCACCGCACGCATATAATCCCTTAAGTGAAGTCAAACCTTCTAAATTAACTGCAATTCCTCCACAAGCATAATGTGCAGCAGGAACAACTGGAATAAATTCCTTTGTTATGTCAATTCCCTGCTTTATACAAGTTTCATAAATATTTGGAAAATGATTTATAATATCATTTGAATTTTTATGCGTTAAATCCAAAAAGACACATTCTTCACCGCTTTTTTTCAACTCACTATCAATTGCTCTCGCAACAATATCCCTTGGAGCTAATTCTTTTCTGATATCATAATTCTGCATAAAAAGATTACCGGCTTTTGTTCGAAGCAACCCACCAAATCCTCGTACTGCTTCAGAGATTAAAAATGATTTACCACCAAATTCTGAAATCGAATTTTTTATAAATAATGATGTCGGGTGGAATTGTATAAACTCCATATTAGCGATCTCAACTCCGGCTCTGTAAGCCATTGCAAATCCATCACCTGTAGCGATTAGTGGATTAGTTGTATGAAGGTAAACCTGGCCCAATCCACCTGTTGCCAGCACTGTTGCTTTTGAAGTAATCTTAATTACTTTATTATTAATTGTATCGAGAATATAAGCACCCCAACAATTCTCATTTTCACGAATCGATTTGCTTCCCTTAAAAAGATTGTGCTCCGTTA
>DASVGS010000507.1:0-3972 GCA_036379435.1 Ignavibacteriaceae bacterium | reverse complement strand
ATTGCAATCGAGCAAAATTCATTAGATCCGGTTTATGCTCATCTAAGTGAAAAGCAGAATCCAAAAATAAAAGATTACTTCGCCGATGTTCTATCAAAAAAGAATTATGATGTAAATGATGTTAAAGAAGGCAGAGAATATGTTGCAAGTTATGTTCACTTTATTCACTATGTTGAGGGACTATTTAAAGGAGAAGACGGTCTTGAACAACACCACCAGGAAATTCATAAACATTAATAAGGATTAAGGATCTTTTATGAAAAAATATTGGATTGCGTTTTCAGCGGTTGTAATAATTTCATTTATTGTTTTAAGCTGGGTAGGTGTAAAAATTTACCAGCAAAAACCGCCTGTGCCAGAAAAGATTGTTACTGAAAGCGGTGAGCTTGTGTTTACAAAATCTGATATCCAGGATGGACAAAATATCTGGCAGGCAATGGGTGGAATGGAGTCCGGTTCAGTTTGGGGACACGGAAGTTATGTAGCACCCGATTGGACAGCTGATTGGCTCCATAGAGAAGCAATGGCTGTATTAAATATCTGGGCACACGAACAATATCAAAAAGATTATAATAATCTATCAAGTGAATTGCAGTCATCACTTAAAGCTAAGTTAACCAAAGTATTTAAAATTAATTCTTATAATTCCACTACTGGAACTATCACAATTGATGATGCCAGGTTAACAGCCATCAAACTTAATACAGAACATTACTCCGATGTTTTTAAAAATGGAAGAGATGAATATGCAATTCCTAAAAACACATTAAGTGATCCTGAAAAACTAAGAAAACTTAATGCCTTCTTTTTCTGGAGTTCGTGGGCCGCTTCTACTAACAGACCCGAAAGTGATGTAACCTACACAAATAACTGGCCGCATGAAGAATTGATTAAAAATGTACCAACACCGGATACTATAGTATGGACCGGTGTTAGTATTATTATGCTTCTTTTGGGTATTGGAGGAATGGCCTGGTACTACGCGGCAAATAAAGGTGAAGTAGAACATAATAAATTCCCTTTAAACGATCCTTTACTTGGTGCTGTGGTTACACCTTCTCAGAAAGCAGTTATAAAATATTTTTGGATCGTATCAGCATTATTTTTACTGCAAATAATTCTTGGAGTAATTACAGCTCACTATGGAGTGGAAGGCGGATCGTTTTATGGAATTCCACTTGCAGAAATATTTCCTTACGTTATTACAAGAACGTGGCATACTCAGCTTGGAATTTTTTGGATAGCAACAGCATGGCTTGCTGCGGGTTTATATATTGCACCGGCTGTAAGTGGTGTCGAGCCAAAAGGACAAAAGCTTGGTGTAAATATTCTTTTCATAGCGCTTTTAATTGTTGTACTTGGATCAATGGTAGGTGAATGGTTAAGTATAAAACATTTATTACCTGATCAATTCTGGTTTTATTTTGGGCACAGCGGTTATGAGTACATTGATCTCGGAAGATTTTTTCAAATAGCTTTGCTGATCGGATTATTCCTTTGGTTGTTTTTAATGTGGCGTGCAATTAAGCCGGCACTTAAGAAAAATGATGAGCAAAAACCTATCTTAACTTTATTCCTTATTTCTACAATTGCTATTGCTTCATTTTATGCAGCAGCACTTATGTACGGAAAACATACAAATCTTGCTATAGCAGAATACTGGAGATGGTGGGTAGTTCATCTTTGGGTGGAAGGTTTTTTTGAAGTTTTTGCAACCGTTGTAATTGCATTTTTATTTGCAAAATTAAATTTGATATCTATAAAAACTGCAGGACAAGCAACTGTGCTTTCGGCAACTATATTTTTATCTGGCGGAATTATCGGTACACTGCATCACCTTTATTTTTCCGGTACACCAATGGTAGTATTGGCGCTAGGTTCAGTATTTAGTGCTCTTGAAGTGGTGCCATTAATGTTTGTGGGTTATGAAGCCTGGGAAAATATTAAACTTTCCCGGGCCACCGATTGGGTAAAAAAGTACAAATGGGCAATTTACTTTTTTGTTTCAGTAGCATTTTGGAATATGCTGGGCGCAGGATTATTTGGATTTATGATCAATCCGCCGATTGCACTTTATTATATGCAAGGATTAAATACTACTCCTGTTCACGGTCACGCTGCATTGTTTGGAGTTTATGGAATGCTTGGAATTGGATTAATGCTGTTTTCTTTACGCGGAATCAGACCGGATATTGAATGGAATGAAAAACCAATTAAATGGTCATTCTGGCTTATCAATTTTGGTTTATTTGCAATGGTTACATTTAGTTTACTGCCGGTAGGATTGATGCAAACCTGGGCTTGTGTTGAACACGGATACTGGTATGCAAGAAGTGCAGAGTTTTTACAAACAGATGTAATGCAAATATTACGCTGGCTAAGAGCTTTTGGTGATACAATATTTGCAGTCGGTGCAGTTATTCTAGTTTACTTTGTTTTTCAATTATCGTTAAAATTTAAAAATGAAAAATTTAAAAAGAATCAGGCAGGATTAAAATGAGTGAATTAATTAATAAAGAACCTCTCGTTGAATCAATAAATTATCAGAATGGTTCAATTGTAAGCAAACAAATAATTAAAAAGCCAAACGGAAACATTACCCTTTTTGCTTTTGATAAAGATGAATCGTTAACAGAACACACCTCACCATATGAAGCAGTTGTGTACATGGTTGATGGTGAGATGGAAATTAAAATAGGCGGAAATTCCTATAACGTGAAAGCAGGAGAAATACTTGTTATGCCGGCGGGCATTCCTCATGGATTAAAAGCTACAATAAAATCAAAAATGCTTTTAACCATGATAAAATAGTATGTGAAAAATTATTAATGCTGCTTTATTGACATTAAGTTTATTCGTCCTTATTTTTAATCGGACATAATAATCCGATTATAAATTGAATTGGATTAAAAAGAATAAATGTTGTATTTGGTAAAATCAGATAAAAAAGTCTTATTTATAAAACATTTGGAGCAAATATGAAAGATCACACTAATTTATTTTCGTTTAAGTTCTTACTTGTACTTATACCAATCGTTTTAGTAACCATTGTTTCCTGTGGTGATAATGGCAGCCAGGATCCATCAAAATTCAGCAATACAAAAAAGAGTGATGGTGCAAATGATATTTCAGCATTCGAATTAGAGAATGGTTTTGGTCCAATAAAACAAAAGATAGAGTTAGGACCGATAGATCCCAAATTAGTAAAACAAGGTCAGGCTATTTTTGAGACAAAATGTGCGGCCTGCCATAAGTTGGATGAAAAATATGTTGGGCCGGCTCAAAGGGATGTTATTAAAAGAAGAACACCTGAATACATATTAAACTTTATGTTAAACCCGGAAGAAAATTATCAAAAGCACCCTGAAGCCAAAAAGTTGTTAGCCCAATATCTTACACAAATGCCAAATCAAAATATAAGTATTGATGAAGCAAAAGCGGTTCTCGATTATTTCAGAAAAGTAGCCGAAGAAAAATAATAAATCATTAAGGGTAATCTTATGAAAAATAAATCCAACAAAATTATTGTTATAGCAATTGGGTTAATCATTTCCTTTGCTGCAATATATTCCGGTTGTAATCAATCCAAAGGCACTTTATCTGGTAACGAAGCTGAGCAGGTTTATGTTGCTCCCGGTAATTATGATGATTTTTACTTGTTTACTTCCGGAGGCTTTAATGGACAGATTGGCGTTTATGGATTGCCATCAGGCAGGCATTTTAAAACTATCTCAGTCTTTGCTCAAAATCCCGAAACTGGTTACGGTTATTCTGAAGAGACTAAAGAAATGTTGAATACTTCTTATGGATTTATTCCCTGGGATGATGCTCATCATCCGGAATTGTCTATGACTGACGGTACACCGGATGGGAGATTTATCTTTATCAACGGAAATAACACTCCGCGAGTTGCTAAAATTGATTTAAAAGAATTTGAAACTAAGGAGATTCTTGAAATTCCTAATTCTGCCG
>DASVGS010000506.1:0-2109 GCA_036379435.1 Ignavibacteriaceae bacterium | reverse complement strand
AGCACAACATTACTTGGGAAACTAAGTCCGATTCTAATCTGAATTATACATTAACGGCACAGGTTGAAGGAGGTAAAGTATCCAGTTTTAATATTCAAGTTATTTTACCAAAGGAGTATCAACAGTCTGAGAATGATATTTTTGAAATTGCTACTACAATCGTACTTACTTTATTAATAATTGTTTCAATCATAATTGTCGGCTTCAAACGATTTAGGGCGTATGAGGTTGGATTTAAACATGCAATTATGTTTGGCATATTTTCATTTATCTCATTTATAATCAAAGAATTACTGGAAAGAAATAATACTTTTGAACTTTCGCTTTTCTTCGGATTATTACTGGGTGCAATATTTATCGGTGGAGCTGCAATAATTTTATGGACTGTGAGCGAAACAATTTTCAGAGAAATATGGAATAATAAATTTCTCTCCCTGGATTTGTTGTATCATCGAAAATTTGCTCATTCTGTTGTAGGAAAATCTATTATAAACAGCATTGCATTTGGTTTTGGATTATCCGCTGTTTTTTTGTTAATGCTTTTTGCAATTAGCAATTACTCTAATGTGGTTTTTAAAGGTGATAATTTTATTTCTCAATCTCATATCCTTTCAAAATTTCCGATTTTAAGTATTTTCTTGGGCGTTTTTAATGCAAATGGAATTCTTGTTGTTGCATTTTTTATGTTTATAACTGCTGCACTTAAAAGATACATTAGTAATGATATTATTTTCATAATAGCAAGCGGATTTACCTGGGCCTTATTAGTTCCATCAAATATTTCACCTCTTGCTGTCGCTCTTCCCATCAATCTTTTATTAGGTGTTTTGTTAAGTACAATTCTAATTAAATACGATTTACTTTCAACCATTTTATCTTATTTGTTTTTTAAATTTTTTATTAAGGCTTCAGAGTTCGCTTTTATTAACGATGCCGGTTTAAAAAGTGATTGGTATTTTATTTTGATTGTATCTCTGATACTAATTATTGTCTCAATAATTTTTGTACTAGGTAAAGATAGATTTACCGATTACGATTCGATTACTCCAAAATTTGTTGAGAATATAACTGAACGACAAAGACTGCAAAGAGAAATAGATGTCGCACGGCATGTGCAGATGAGTTTTTTACCGAAAAACAATCCGCAATTAAAAGATTTGGACATCACATCAATTTGTATTCCTGCATTTGAAGTTGGAGGAGATTATTATGATTTCATTCAATTAGGGAAAAACAAACACGGTATAATAATCGGTGATGTATCAGGTAAAGGAACACAAGCTGCGTTTTATATGACATTAACAAAGGGATTTCTTAAAGCTATTGCAAAGCATACTGATTCTCCTGCGGAAGTTCTTATCAAAATGAATGAATTATTTTATGAAAATGTAGAAAGAGGAAGATTCATTTCTATGATTTATGCAGTAATAGATTTAGAAAATAAAGTGATTCGAATTGCTCGTGCAGGTCATAATCCCGTTATTTATCGCGATAATAACGGAAATGTAAGTTTAATTAATCCAAAAGGTATGGCTCTTGGACTGGAGAAGGGAGAAATTTTTAGTAAAGTAATCACAGAATCAACTGAGACAATTGAATCAGGCAAGACATTTATTTTTTATACAGATGGGTTTACTGAGGCTGTTAACAAAAAGGGAGATGAATTTGGAATTGAAGGGATGATAGATATTGTAAAAACTTTTAATTACTTACCAGCTTTACAAATGCAGGAAAAAATTATAGATGATGTCAACAAATTCATCGGAAAAGTAAAGCAGCATGATGATATGACGATGGTGATATTAAAAATAAATTAATATATTTTGATTTAGTCACAAAACAGATTGGAAATTTTGACACGTAGCTCTATATTTCAGGGCAAAAAAAAGTAAAATGTCATCACGCAAAAAAGTTAAGTTTATCTTCGTTACTGGAGGTGTGGTATCTTCTTTAGGTAAAGGAATAACTGCCTCTTCACTCGGTTTACTTCTAAAACAACGCGGCTTCAGAGTCACTATCCAGAAATTTGATCCTTATATAAATGTTGATCCGGGAACTATGAGTCCTTTTCAGCATGGAGAAGTTTATGTTACCGATGATGGAGCAGAA
>DASVGS010000505.1:0-3853 GCA_036379435.1 Ignavibacteriaceae bacterium | reverse complement strand
TCTGTTTTTAGGGCCCCAAATTCATACACTGGCGAAGATAGTGTTGAAATAAGCACACACGGTAATCCACTGATTACCCAAAAAATTATTGAGCTGTTGGTTTTAAATTCGGAAGTAAGATTAGCTAATCCAGGTGAATTTACAAAAAGGGCTTTTCTAAATAATAGAATTGATCTTGCAAAAGCAGAGGCTGTTGCTGATGTGATTAATTCCAGGACAGAAGCATCATTTCGTGGCGCAAGAAATCAACTTGATGGCTTATTATCAAAAAAAGTAATTGATTTAAGAACACAACTTCTTAACTCATCATCATTTATTGAACTTGAATTAGATTTTGTTGAGGAGGATATTGAATTTGTAAATCAGGATCAACTATTAAAAAGAATTGATTCTATTATAATTGAAATTGATACTCTTTTGGAAAGTTATGAGTTTGGCAGGGTGATTCGGGATGGGGTTAATGTAGCAATAGTTGGCCGACCAAATGTAGGGAAGTCATCACTATTAAATTACATTCTTAAGGAATCAAGAGCCATCGTAAGTGAGATTCCAGGTACAACACGTGATGTAATTCGCGAGGAAGTTTCAATAGAAGGAATTCTTTTTAGGCTCTATGACACCGCAGGAATTCGAGTCTCAGACGATTCAATTGAAAAAGAGGGAATTATTCGAAGTCAGGAAACAATTAAAGCTGCTGATGTAGTTATATTTTTAGAAGATGTCCAGCAAAACGAATCGAAAGATCTATTTTTAGATTTATTAAACTTCACTAGTCCTGACAGAATTATTAAGGTAGTTAATAAAATTGATTTGAATCGCAATTACACTAAGGATGCAGATGTTAAAATATCTGCCAAAACAGGCGAAGGAATAGAGCTTTTATTTAGTAAATTGATACGGAAAGCCCTCGGAAGCCAAAGTTATTCTGAAAAAACAGCCATTGTTACAAACCTTAGACACCATAATTGCTTAAAGAAATCAAGAGAAAATTTATTAGGTGCAAGAGCATCTATCTTGAGTAAAATGAGCGGGGAATTTATTTCTGTTGATCTAAGAAGTGCCGAGATGAACCTGGCAGAAATAATTGGCGAAGTAACGTCAGACGATATTTTAAATAACATTTTTATGAAATTTTGTATTGGGAAGTAATACCGGTTTCACGTGAAACGGAAATCATTAATATTTGGCAATCAATTCTGTTTCACGTGAAAAAGATAATAATTAGAAAATGAAGAAATTTGATATAATTGTGGTTGGCGGCGGGCATGCTGGTATCGAAGCAGCATCTGCTGGGGCTCGAATGGGATGTTCTGTTGGATTGGTAACAATGGATAAATTTGCACTAGGTAGAATGTCGTGTAATCCTGCAATTGGCGGCACAGCAAAAGGACATTTAGTTAGGGAAATTGATGCACTTGGTGGAATAATGGGACAAATTGCGGATCGGACTGGAATTCAATTTAGAATGCTTAATAAATCAAAAGGTCCCGCAGTTTGGTCTTCTCGTTGCCAATCCGATAGAAAGTTATATTCTGAAGAAGCTTATCAAATCATTTCAGTAACATCTAACTTGGAGCTAGTTGAGGAATCGGTAATCGAAGTTTTGACGGAAAACAAAAAAGTTATTGGCGTAAAAACTGCCAGTGGCAAAGCAATACTTTGTGATGCTTTAATTCTTTCGGCGGGTACATTTCTTAATGGTTTAATGCACACAGGATTAAACAAAACCATTGGTGGAAGATTTGGTGAGCAAGCCGCTACCGGAGTCACTGAATCATTAGCTAACCTTGGATTTGAACATGGAAAATTGAAAACAGGAACCCCACCAAGATTAAAAAAAGATTCAATTAATTGGAGTATTTTGGAAGAACAGCCAGGTGATAAAAATCCACAGCCTTTTTCACATCTAACAGATCTAACTCAATTTCCGTTTTTGCCTCAAGTATCGTGTCATATTACGTACACAGATCCTGTCGTACACAAAATATTAGAAAAAGGTTTTGCCGAATCACCAATGTTTACTGGCTTAATAAAAGGAGTTGGTCCACGGTACTGTCCATCAATTGAAGATAAGATAGTGCGATTTGCAGATAAAGATCGCCATCAGCTTTTTCTTGAACCAGAAGGATTGGATTCTGATCAGATTTATTTAAATGGTTTTTCATCCTCTTTAGCTGAGTCAATCCAGATAGAGGCACTCCATAAAATTGTAGGATTAGAAGAAGTTGAAATGATACGTCCGGCATACGCCGTAGAGTATGATTTCTTTCCTCCTTACCAAATTGATTTGACTTTAGAAACAAAATTGATTGAAGGACTTTACTTTGCTGGTCAAATTAATGGTACTTCCGGTTATGAGGAAGCAGCCGCGCAGGGATTAATTGCAGGAATCAATGCTGCTCTAAAAATTCAGGGTAAACCTGAGTTTGTTTTAAAAAGAAGCGAAGCTTATATAGGAGTTTTGATTGATGATTTAGTGACAAAATCAACAGATGAGCCATACCGAATGTTTACTTCCAGGGCAGAGCACAGGCTTTTGCTTCGCCAAGATAATGCGGATAGACGCTTGATGAAATATGGATATCAATTTGGATTGATTCCAAGACATTTACTTGAGGAAGTTGATAATAGAGAAAAGATAATTATTAATGGTATCAATTATTGTCAATCAAAAAAATATCATGCACGAGATGTTAATGAATTTTTAGTAAAATCTGGCTCAAACGAAATTGATTCAACAGAAACAATATCAAAGCTTTGTAAGCGACCAGAATTTAATCTAAAACAGCTACTAGAATTTAACGGGAGTTCACAAGATCCCGAAGCTGTAGCTTTGCTTCAAGATGAAAAAGCCCTTGAGCAAACAGAAATAGAAATAAAATATGAAGGGTACATTCAAAGACAATATGAAACTGTTTCTAAATTAGAAAAATATGAAGACACTAAAATTCCTTTAAATTTTGATTTCAAAAAGATCAAACAACTATCAACAGAAGGAAGAGAAAAATTGAACAAAGTTAAACCTCGCTCTATTGCTCAGGCCTCAAGAATCTCCGGCGTAACTCCTTCAGATATTTCTATTTTGTTGGTATATTTGAAGAACTAATTTGTAAGGTTTTTTATAGATGCCGCCTACCAAACAAGAACTTTATTTAAAAGAACTACAAAACTTTTGCTGGGATAATGGATTTAATCCTGAACCTATGCGCAACGAAAGATTAGCTTTTTTTGCTCAATTAGTTGTAGAGAAAAACAAAAAAGTAAACCTGATTTCCAGACGGGATGTTGACAGCATTATTGAAAATCATATTTTTATTTCTGCCTACATAACCAAATTTTTGCCCGAAAAAGTTACCAGATTTTTGGATATTGGCACCGGCGGAGGTTTTCCCGGAATTCCATTAGCAATTATGCGACCCGATTTAAGAGGAGTGCTGGCCGATTCAACCGGAAAGAAAATAGATGCAGTAAAAGAGTTTATTGATAAACTTAAAATTAGTAATGCTATTGCTGAAAATGCCAGAGTAGAAAGTCCGGAGTTTATTGAAAAGTACAAAGGCTCATTTGATTTAATAGTTAGCCGTGCTGTTGTTCCAATAATTATTTTGTTTAGATACTCATTACCGCTTATAAAAGAAAAGGCTTTTATTGTGGCTATGAAAGGCGGAAACCTGGATGAAGAATTTCAGAAAGCAGAATTGAAATATAAGTCGTTTATAAAAAAATCTACTGTATTTGAACTTGCTTATAAACCAACAAACCTTAGAAACAAGAAAGGGAAGAAATTAGTAGTTATAGAATTACAAAAATAATTTTCAAATAACATTTTAATTTCATCATTTCATTTAATGAG
>DASVGS010000504.1:0-4707 GCA_036379435.1 Ignavibacteriaceae bacterium | reverse complement strand
TCAACACCAATATATTTTGCCTGGGTAAGCATCTCTTTTAATCTTTGAGCATCTTCAATCGTAAGATCTTTTCTGTTTCGATCATCGCGTCTCGGTCCGCCGCCAAAAACATTATCATGCTTTTGTATTTGGAAAGTGTTTTTGCCTAAACTGGATAAACCGTCATTGATGCTATTCTGAAGCATTGTAAGAATAGTCATAATAACAATGATAGAAAAAATGCCAACAACTACACCAAGAATTGTTAAACCGGTTCGCAATCTATTACTCTTTAAAGATTGAAGAGAGATTGCAAGTATCTGATTGATCTTCATTTACTCATACCTCAATGCATCTACCGGATCCATTTTGGCTGCAGTGTAAGCCGGAGCCAAACCGGAAATGATGCCTGTTACTAATGAAATTATTATTGCAATAATCACAACATCATACTGAATGGAAGTTGGGAAAAATTGATTTAGCATTAAACTTAAAAGTATTGCTGCAATCAACCCAATCAATCCACCAAGCAAACAAATAACTGATGATTCTAATAGAAACTGAGCAAGGATAGTTCTTCGTTTTGCCCCAATAGCTTTTCTTAAACCAATTTCTTTAGTTCTTTCTTTTACTGATACAAACATTATATTCATAATTCCGATCGCACCTACAAAAAGAGATAAACCTGTAATAAATAATCCTGCTATCTGGATGATCCCAACAAATGAATCATATTGCTCCTGCAATCCTTCCTGTTGATTGATCGAAAAATCATTTGGTTCATCATAAGCAAGACCACGAATTTTTCTCATAACACCTTCTGCTTCTGCTTTAGTTTCTTCTACCATACCAGGATTTGCAGCACGAACATTTAAAGTAACTGTTTGAGAATGTCTTGATATAAAATTTTTAAATATTGTTCCGATTGGTATAAAAACCTGGTTATCCGGATTAAAAGGACCAAGTACCACACTTCCCTGTTCAGCCAGAACACCAACTATTTTAAAATTGGTCGCACCTATTTTAATAGTTTTATCTAACGCATCTCCTCTGGGAAAAAGTTTACTGCTTATTTCACTGCCTATAACTGCAACATTTCTGGATGAATTACTTTCGATTTCAGAATAAAATCTTCCCTGATCAAAAGTAAAGTTTGTGGTTTTAACATAATCCGAATTTGAGCCATTTAGGAAAACACTTTCAACTTTTCTTTCACCATACTTTATGGTTTGTACACTGTTCGTTACCGGAGCAACCGCTATTGGTAATTTTGCAAGTTCTTTAAACTTATGAAAATCTTCCATGTCTATGTTTCTACGGTTGCGCATTCTCCACCATTCATCATTCGAAAACCAGGACCATTTATCAACATAAAGTACATCTGAACCAAGTGCGCTGATTCCATTTTTAAATGAGTTATCAATGCCTTTGATTGCAGTTGACATCAATACTACTGCAGTTACTCCGATAAAAATACCTAACATAGTTAATGCAGCGCGTATCTTATTTGCTCTAATGGCACGCCATGCAATCGCCAATCCTTCATTTAACTCAAATATTATAGATGACATATTGGACTCATATAATTATTAAACTTTATAAATTTGAAGCTTTAACTTTTGGGATAAATCTTTTTTCTACAGCTTCATCCTTTTCAATTAATCCATCTTTTAGTCTTACTATTCTTAAAGCATGTTCAGCGATATATTCTTCATGAGTAACCAGGATAATCGTATTACCTTTTTCATGTATTTCATGAAATAAACCCATGATCTCTTCACCGGTCTTAGAATCCAAATTTCCAGTTGGTTCATCAGCAAGAATGATTGCCGGATTAGACACAAGTGCTCTTGCAATTGCAACTCTTTGTCTTTGTCCTCCAGATAGTTCATTTGGTTTGTGATGCATTCTATCAGCCAGGCCAACATCAACCAAAGCTTGTTTTGCTCTTTCTTTTCTTTCTGTGCTAGCAACACCAGCATATATTAATGGCAATTCAACATTATGAACAGCATCCGATCTGGCTAACAGATTAAAGGTTTGAAATACAAATCCAATTTCTTTATTTCTTATCCTTGCCAATTCATTATCAGTCATTTCACTAACACTGATTCCCTTAAAATCATAAATACCAGAAGTAGGAGTATCCAAACAACCAAGCATATTCATCAGAGTAGATTTTCCGGATCCTGATGGTCCCATAATTGCAACATATTCATTTTTATCAATCTTTAAGGAAACATCACGTAGCGCATGAACTTCTTCAGAACCAACCTGATAAACTTTAGCAATATGTTCTATGTTAATTATATTCATTATTGGATACCAATTTTATTTTTTTGTATTATTTGTACGTTTCTCTTCTACCCTAACCTGCATTCCATCATTAAGTTCACGGGATATTGCTTTATAACTGCCGGAAACCACTTCTTCTCCGCCATCTAATCCCTTAAGTACAGCTATATAATTATCATCGCTTAAGCCTGTTTCAACTTCAACACTTTTAGCCTTTCCGTTCTTTATAATAAATACTACTTCTTTTGGTTTAAAATTATTTTTCTTTTCAGTTTTTACCTGGATTATTTCTTCATCACCGCCTTCACCGGAAGCTTGATCCATTTGGGGCATATCTGATCTTGTAGTTACACTTTGAATTGGAACACTTAAAATATTAGCAACGGTTTCAGTCTCAATATCAGCATTGCAAGACATTCCCGGTCTTAATGAATTTTTTGGATCTATTAATTTTATTTTGACTTCAAAATTTACCACTTCCTGCTGCGTTCCAAGTCCGGTTGTATTTGCGCTATTTCCAATTTCAGAAACTATTCCTAAAAATTCCTGATCTTTAAAAGCATCTACTTTAATATTGGCGGTATCTCCTATCGATACCAAAACCACATCATTCTCATCAACATCCACAACTGCTTCAATGTTACGTAGATCAGAAATAGTCATGATATCTGTACCCATACTAAATCCGGCGCCAAAAACTCTTTCACCAAGTTCGACATTTAATTTTGTTACTACACCATCCATAGGTGAAACAATAGTAGTTTTATAAAGAGTTTCCAGGGTTTCTCTTAAAGAAGCCTTACTTTGAAGTACATTAGCTTCAGCAGCTTCGAATGATGCCTTTGTAGATAGATAATTTGATTTTGATGATTCTAATTCAGAATCACTTGCCAATCCTTTACTATGTAGTTCTTTTACTCGATTGTAATCCAGTTCAACCTTCGTCAGTTCAGCTTCTCGCATTTTTAATGTTGCCTGAGCGGATTGGAGATTAGCTTCCAGTCGCTGCTTCTGTGCCTGGTATTGATCTCCTTTAATTCTTATTAATAGCTGACCTTTTTTAACAACGTCACCTTCTTTAACAGGAAGTTCAACTATTTCACCCGTAACTTCAGGAGTAATAACAACCTTAAACTCAGGATTTATTTTTCCGGTTGCAGCTACAGTTTGAGTAATAGTTCTCTTTTCAACTTTTTCGGTTTGAACTGAAACTATCTCTTCTTTATTGCCGCCAACAAAAGCAACAATTATTAAAATCAACAACAGCAGTCCAATTCCGCCAAAAATAAATAATTTCTTTTTTGATTTTTTCTTTTTACCATTAGCCATTTGAGATATTCTCCTATGATTAAAAATTATTCGTACTCTGAATATTCTAAAACACCAAGATTGTACTTTAACTCTTCACTTAATCTGATGTAATTAAATTGTGCATTTATGTAATTTGTTTGTGCATTTTGAAAAGAAGTATTTGCAATTAATACATCCAGTAATTTTCCTGCACCAAGATTATATTTTTCCTGTTCAATTTTTAAGTTCTCTTCTGCGGCTTTAACATTCTTTTCTGTAACAAGTAAAGCTTTTTTTGCCGCTTCTAAATCAAGAAAAGCTTTTTGCAAATTCTGTTTGATAAGTCTTTCACTATCCTTAACCTGAATCTCGTAATTCATTGCATCAACTTCTGCGCTTTGTATTTGGTTTTGAACTGAAAATCCCGAAAAGATAGGTATACTTAAAGTCAATCCTGCTGAATAATAATGGGAGTCAAATAGATTGTCTATTCGATTTGCAAATGAGTTGTACCCAAGATTACCGGAAAGCCTTGGTAGATGCCCGGACTTTGCAATCGTAACATTATTGTAATACGATTCGAGTGTAAGTTTTTGTGCTTTATAATCTCTTCTGTTTTCAAGTGCGCTATTAACTAGTTCACTTAATCTATCATAATTGGTATTAATATCTGTTGCAAGAATATTCAATTCCCGGTCTGTAAATGAGTCTGAGTAAGTAAAGTTTGCCAGAACATCCAGACCTAAATAGTACAGCAAATTACTCTTAGCAGTTTCCAGGGAATTTTTAGTTTGAATAACCTGCAGTTCAGCGTTACCCAATTGAACCTGCTGTTGATAAACATCTGCCATAGTTAAAGAACCAAGCCTGTTACGCTCTTCTATTGTTTCAAGATTTTTTTGCTGTTGTTTAACATCTTCTTCTCTTACTTTAAGTAGTTGATCTGCTTCAACAACTGAGTAGTACAAGTTTATTGTTTGAAAAACTACTTCCTGTTTTTTACCTTCGATAGAAAGTTTTAGCGATTCAAGTGAATTTTTACTTCTTGATAAATTTGCAAAGTTTGACAGTCCATCAAATAAAACCACATTTGAATTTAATCCAACTCCATATGAACGTGATTCGCTTGTGCTTTTTGGTGCA
>DASVGS010000503.1:0-5558 GCA_036379435.1 Ignavibacteriaceae bacterium | reverse complement strand
TCCCGCATTAAAATCCTTTTGTAATTTTTCATTAATTGCATCTGCAATTCCTTTTTCATCAAGTTTTTCACCAGGCCATTGATATGGTTTGTTAGGCATTCCCAACACGTGCACTTCAAGCGATCGCAATGTATTATCATTGATATTTTTTTTAAACTCAATTCCGACAGGTTTTTCACTTTTTGTGGTTTTAAATATTACAACAAGATAATTTTCATCATTACTTTTACTAACATCAACGGAGCTTATCAAACCGGCATCTTGCCTTAGATTTTGAAGTAGTGATAAATATTTTTCACCAGACCATATTTTACCGGCCACAGGACCGAGATCCTTGCTAAGGTATTTATTAACAAAAATTGAAACTGAATCCTTATCCGATGAATTAATAACCGAAATAAAAGAATTAATAATTTCACCAAGTGCATTTTTAGGTAAAATATTTTCTTTAGATGATATATCATTCTGCTGAGGGTGTACAATTACAGCCGCACTAAAAATTAGCGCCAGAGTAATTTTAATTATTGAAGGTCTTATGCCTTGCATATTTTTCTCTTATTTCGGTTATAGAATTTTTAATTATTTATGTTTATTTAATTAAGGTCATTTTTCTTGTTTGAACAAAATCTCCCGCTTCAAGTCTGTATAAATAAATTCCACTTGGCAGATTTGAAGCATTAAACTCAACAGAATATTTTCCTGCTGGTTGATGATTATTTACCAGAGTTGCTATTTCATTACCTATTATATCATAAACTTTAAGTGTAACTCTGTTTGATTTTGAAATTTGATAATTAATTACTGTCGATGGGTTAAACGGGTTTGGATAATTTTGTAATAAATCAAATTCATTAACTAACTGCTGCGGATTTTCATCAACATCTGTTGGGGATTGAACGTTATATTCAACTACTTTATGATTTGTTACACTGCCGTTTACATTCAATTCGATGTATGAAATTCCAAACACAGGATATTTCATTTCATTGGTGTACCATTCGTATGTTGTTGATTTAACTTCTGTTGTTGATAGAGGGATTCCTGAAACAATCATTGTATCAGTGGTGTGTCTAAAGATTTTAACACGCAATGCTGAATGATTACTTCCATCAGGTAAAATAATGTTTCCAACTGCATCACCGGTAAATTGTGTAATACCTATATTGCGGTCTATCAATCCCTCTCCCAATTCGTACTGTGCCTGAAAGTTATCAAGAAAAGTTGAATTGAAAGTAAAGGGAAACTCCGAAACTTTTTCTGTATTCGAGTATACGATTGAAAAATCCTCGTATGAACTTCCAAGTGAATAAACAGTATTTCCGTCCGTATCATAAAATGTATAAGATAAACCATCGTAACTAACGGCTACGTCTGAACCGGGAAATAATTCTGAGTTTGGTGCTTCTGAGGGATTGATGTAATTCACCAACATTTGTTCACCGGTTGAAGATAAATTTGAAAAATTCCAGGTTGCATTTGTACCTGCGCTTCCTTCAGTTACTCCAACTGTATCCATATCCATAATTGTAAAAGAATCGCCTGCCTGTGGTTTTCTGTCAGCATTCAGTACTATTTGAGCGCTAACTGTTGCTGAAAATAATATTATTATTAAAAGAAATTTTTGTAGTAATAGTTGTGTTTTCATTTGTATCCTTTTATAGAATTATTTTATTGAAATATTATGAATCATCCGGTTGATTTTTCTTCAACCGGATATTTGATTCATTGAATTGTTAAAATTAATGTGTTAATGTTTAGCCGGAGTAAATTTTACAACCAAATTCTTAACAGGTTTTAAACTTTGAAGATATTCATAAATAGCACCCAGGTCCTCTTCTGTCATATTTCCATATTGTGACCATGGCATTATAGTATTAAAACTGCCCGGCTCAATTGTCATATTTTTTACATTATCCGATGCCATTGATTTAAATCTTTGAATAAACTGTTCTTTAGTCCAGCTTCCAAGTCCTGTTTCAACATCGGGAGTGAGATTAGCAGAACGAATGGTACCAAAAGGAAGATCTATTTGAGCACCACCGGCAAATTTCATTCCCGCAACAGGTTCTCCATCTTTTGACTGGGTATGACATTCATTGCAGGATGCCAAAGTTACAAGATACTCGCCGTAAGCTTTCATATCTGATCTGTCAGGTGCTTTATGCGGTTTGTAACTATCAAGTGGTAAAGTTTTAACAATGTAGTTTAAAGGAAAATCAAGACTTTTTTCTCCAACTTCATTTTGTATTGGTTTTAAAGTTCTTAAATAAGCAATTACAGAATAAAGATCTTCTTCGGACATAACTGCAAAATTTGGATAAGGCATAATTGGAAATAATGCTTCACCATGTTTATTTATTCCTGATGTTAACGCCCGGATAATTTCACCATCTGTCCAATTTCCAAGTGCAGCGGGAGTAATATTCTTAACAGGAATTGTACCGGGTAAGCCCATTTCTTTTCCAAAAATTTCTCCGCCTTTTCCTTCAGTGCCGGGAACAATCGGACCGGAAAATTTTGAAAAATCGCGTGTTGAATGGCAATCTATACACATTGCTACACTATTTGCCAGATATTTTCCTCTTTCTATTCTTTCTGCAGTTAGCTCAACTTTAACTTTAGAAACAGGTATTGCTTTGGGATAAGTTGAATTGAAGTACACCGATCCTACTATTATTAAAAGAACGAACACCCCTATTATTATCGAACCAATTTTCATTAACTTTTTCATTTTGCCTCTTTTTTTAAGTTAATCACTGGATATTTAATTAAACTAAGTTCTCCTCAAATCTAAGCCTTCTGAATTCCGTACAAATTTATAACCACTGGATAGATCAGTTAGGAAATTAATTTTTTATGGGATATTCACTCTGCTCAACAAGTGTTTATCAGAAGGCAGCGCAAAAATAGATTCTCACTATAAGCACCGCAGATTATAAGTGATGAGCGGATTAATAATTTAACTAATGGGGGGCGTGGTGATTTTGCTTATGATATCCATATAAATAGAAATTTTTTTTACGGATTCTAATTAAATACTAAATCAAAACAACATTTATAGATATTGATAGTTTTCCTTTGCAACTCATATTTTCTTTTAATTATTTTATACCGGGCATAAATCAAAATTAATTTCATCAACAATTTACAGGAGCTGAGATGGTTTCAATAATTTCTCTCTGGCTGCCGATACTTCTTTCTTCAGTTGTGGTTTTCTTCGTTAGTTTCCTTATGCACATGGTAATCAAACATCATAATAATGATTTTAAAAAGTTACCGGATGAAGATCATATTATGGATGAATTTCGAAAATCCAATATTCCTGCAGGTGATTATGTCTTTCCGTTTGCAAAAGATGAGAAAGAAAGAAATTCTCAGGAGTACAAGGATAAATTTAATAAGGGTCCGGTTGCTATTTTAACTGTTTATCCATCTGGACCAAATAGTATGGGATCAAGTTTGATACTTTGGTTTTTATACTCGTTGGTAGTTGGAATTTTTGCCGCATATATTGCTGGTCACGCACTACCGCCGGGTGCACATTATCTTTCAGTTTTTCGTTTTGCCGGTGCAACAGCATTTGTTGGATACACTCTTGCACTTTTTCACGATAGCATCTGGTTTAAACGAAACTGGGCTACAACTTTTAAATATGTGTTCGATGGATTAGTATATGCTCTTTTCACAGGAGGTGTATTCGGTTGGCTATGGCCGGCAATGTAATGCAAATATTTTTTAAGAAGATCATAAATTAATATGAGCAGCTGTATCATAATTTGGTGTGTAAACAATGTCTGATTTAATTCTACAGCTGCTTTAATAACAAAAAAGTATAGCTTAGAGGTGTTGTATGAAAAATCTAAACGACATGACTTCTGCTGCACTTGGCGCTATTGATTATCTATTTAACCCCACCGCACACGATAAAGTTTTAATTCTTACAGATAATTATTCTGCATTTATAGCAGAAGCATTTGAGCGGGCTTCTCTTAAAAAAGGGTGTGCTGTTGAAATCTATGAGATCAAAAATAATTTGCGGCCTTTAAAAGAAATTCCTGCTGATTTATTAAAACTATTACCAGGCAAGACAATAGTATTCAATATTTTTCGTGCATATCCGGAAGAGATCGCCTTTCGCATTAAGTGGCTTTTTAAAGTTGAAGAAAATAAATTAATAAAAATGGGGCACATGCCGGGAATAACGGAAGAGATGATGCTTCGTTCTGTTAATGTTGATTTTTATAAAATGAAATCCAATGCAGATGATTTAATAAAAGAATTAAAAGGTGCCGTGCAAATTCATCTTACTACTCTTGCAGGTACGGATATAATAATTGGTGTTAAAGATCGAATATTTATTGGTGATATTGGAGTAATAGGCGGAGATATGTGTAATCTGCCATGCGGAGAAGTTTATTGCGCTCCATTAGAAAATGAAGCAGATGGTGTAGTGGTTTTCGATGCAAGTATCGGTGATATTGGTATTCTTACCAGTCCGTTAAAAGTATATTTGAACAAAGGAAGAATAACCAGGTTTGAAAGTGATGATGAAAATCTTGTTAAAAGAATTTCTGAGCTTTCTGAGGTTGACGAAGATGCAAAAGTAATAGGAGAGCTGGGCATTGGTGTTAATCCCGGTGCTTTAATTACAGGCAATATACTTGAGGATGAAAAAGTAATTGGAACAGCACATTTTGCTTTCGGAAATAATGCAGATTTTCCAGGAGGCGGAAATAACAACTCGAAAATTCATAGAGATTATCTTTTTTATAGACCAACATTGGAAGCAATTTTTGCAGATGGTAAAAGTAAAATATTAATTAATAATGGTGAATTTGTTTTATGATTGGTTAGGTAGCTCAATTATCTGATAAGTGTAATTAAACTATTTTACTTTTTGTAGATCTGTTTGTTTCTCAAACTAATCTATTTTTACCATATACTTTTATTTTTTTATAGAGATGCAATATGCAAGCGGGAAATTTTTATAAACTGTTTATTCTATGCTTATTCTATTTTATAATTTTTTTGCCAATTCCTGGTTGTAAAGAACAAACAAATTTACTCCCGATTGTCAATTCAACAAAACCTGATGATAAGCTTCTGAATGAAAGCAGGTTTTTTAAATTTGTAAATGAGCTGGCCTCAACTCCTCTGGAAAAAAGAAATGAAGTTTTGTTTAGCTTTCTCAACTCAAACCCGGAATCGCCTGTAATTGAAAACGACAGTCTTGCATGTTTTTATTTTTACGGCAAAGCATCAACTGTTTTAATAAATGGCGATATTCAATTGGCCTGGTCAAGCCCGGATTCAATGAAAATAATCCGGTGCGGAGATAAAAATTTCTTTTATAAAATATACCAGCTGCCTTCCGATGCCCGTATTGATTATCAATTAATTGTTGATGGTAAAACAATTACTGATCCACGTAACAAAACAACTACACCAAGCGGATATGGCTATCACTCTCAATGCGCTATGCCTCTTTTCGTTCAGAATCCTGTAATGAATTTTCGGCCTGATATCAGCCGCGGAAAAGTTGATAGCTTAACTTTTAA
>DASVGS010000502.1:0-2569 GCA_036379435.1 Ignavibacteriaceae bacterium | reverse complement strand
TGCTGTAAGCTTCACCAGTCATGCTTCTGCTCTCACCAACACATAAAATAATTACATCAGCATCTTTTGCTGAATTTACTGCTTCAATAAATCCATCCTTGGAAGCATCTGTGATTTTGCATCCTTCAGCGTAAAGAATTTCCGATTTATCACCGACATATTTTTTTATTCCTTCCAAAACTGATGTAACGTCATCCTCAACACCTAATGCATTCCATTCTCCAAGCGGATCCAGTTTTGAATTTGCAAGCGGACCGATAACTGCGATCTTTTTATATTCTTTTGAGAGAGGAAGTGTTTTATTGTTGTTTTTTAATAACACAAATGAACGTTTAGCAACATTGAGAGAAGCCATTTTTATTTCGTCAGTCATTATATTTTTTTGTTCACGCTCTTTACTGCAATAACGGAAAGGATCATCAAATAAACCAAGTTTAAATTTTATTCTTAGAATTCTTCTAACGGATTCATCGATAGTAGATTCTTTTACTTTTCCTTCTTCAACCAATTGTTTTAAGTATGTAATGTAAGATCGTGATTCCATATCCATATCCAAACCGGCATTTATAGAAATTTCTCCGGCATTTTTTAGATCGGAAGCAAAACCGTGATTGATCATTTCTCCAATCGAATTCCAATCACTTACAACAAATCCATTGAATTTCCATTCATCTCTTAAAATATCGTTTAGCAGGTACTTACTTCCTGATGAAGGTATCCCAGCAATTTCATTAAAGGAAGCCATTACAGTTTCAACTCCTGCATCAATTGCAGCTTTGAAAGGCGGAAGATAAACATCACGCAATGTTCTATCTGAAAAATCAACAGTATTATAATCTCTGCCGCCTTCAGCTGCTCCATATCCAGCATAATGCTTTACACAAGCGATAATATTTTCATTCGAGAGATTGCCCTGATATCCGAGAACACGAGCTTCTGACATTAATGTGCCAAGGTATGTGTCTTCACCGGAGCCTTCCATAATTCTGCCCCAGCGTGGATCCCTTGCAATATCAACCATTGGAGAAAATGTCCAGTGAATTCCTGCGGATGATGCTTCCAATGCCTGATAGTGTGCAGACATTTTTACAATTTCAGGTTCCCATGTTGCTGCTTCGCCAAGAGGGACAGGAAATGTAGTTTTAAATCCATGAATAACATCGAGTCCAAATAATAATGGGATTTTTAATCTTGATTCCTGAACAGCAATTTTTTGCAATTCATAAGTAAACTCTGCTCCAATCGCATTTAGGAACGATCCGATTTTTCCATCTTTTATCATCTGTTTGTATTCATCGGGTACGGATACTTTAACTGTTGGACCCCAACCAATTCCATACGATAATTGATTTAGTTGTCCGATCTTTTCTTCAAGTGTCATTAAGTTTAAAACTGAATCAACTCTTGTAGAAATTTTATCTTCGCCGGATTGTTTATCTGGTAAACTAATAAATCCGCTTGAAGTAATAAGAAGAGCACCGAGTAAAAATAAAATGAAGAAATATTTTTTCATTATAAACCTGTAATAGAGATTATTTGATTGATTAATACGTTAGTCCAAATCCATAAGGGAAAAGTGGATCATAATTTGCATCACTGATGTTTATCGGAATTTGATTCATACTTCTTGGCCAGCTATGTGAAAGTTTGCCTGAAAAATTGTAATCACCAAACAGCACATCTGCAACACCTTGTCCTTCAGTACCAGGCAGCCAGGCTGCAACAAATGCATTACAATCTGCCAGCTCATCTGTTATGATCATTGGTCTGCCTGAGACTAGAATTATTACATAAGGTATACCGGCATTTTTAAAATTGTTTATTGCTGTTTTATCCTGCTGATCAAGAGATAGATCCTGTCTATCGCCGTTTCCTTCTGCATAAGGAGTTTCACCTAAAACTAAAATACCAATATCACCTGGTTGGGCGATACTACCATCAAAAGAATAGTTTACTTGAGTATTGCTTGATACTGCATTTTTAACAGCTTGAAATATTGTTGTACCAGTTGTGATGTTACCACCTCCACCTTGCCACGATATTGTCCAGCCTCCGCATTGATTACCAATATCAAGAGCACTTTTACCAGCTACCAGAATACGGTTTGTAGTTTTTGATAACGGTAAAAAATTATTTTCATTTTTTAGCAGCACTAATGATTCTCTAACACACTGTCTTGCAATTGACCTGTGAGCATCAGATCCAACAGTTGGAGTTAAACTTCGATCGGTGAAAGGTTTTTCAAAAAGTCCAAGTTCAAATTTTACAGTTAGTATTCTTCTTACAGCATCATCAATACGTTCGATTGAAACTCTGTTTTCATTCACCAGTTCTTTTAAATACTGGATGAACTCAATATAATTATTCGGAACCATAACCATATCAATCCCCGCATTAATAGAGGTCTCAATATCACTTTTATAATCACCGGGCAATTGATCAATTCCTTGCCAATCAGAAACAACAAATCCTTTAAAACCTAATTCATCTTTTAAAACATCTGTTATCCAGTACCTGCTTCCATGCATTTTCTGCCCGTTAATACTGCTGTAAGAAATCATAATTGATT
>DASVGS010000501.1:0-5128 GCA_036379435.1 Ignavibacteriaceae bacterium | reverse complement strand
TACCGGAACAGTTAGATTTGGAATAAAGTACTATTCAACAAATGGTGGTGTTTCAGGTTCTGAAACAGATTATGTTGGATTTGATTATTTTGAAGTTCTGGCAGGCAGCAGTTCATCGTTGATTACTATAGCTCAGGCAATAGAAGATCTTAATAATGATTTTGTTCCGGATAGATTAGGCGATACTGTTACAGTGCAAGGTGTGGTATTTTCACCAAATTATCAGACAACTAACAATTCTTTTTATATTTATGATGGTACAGCTGGAACAGATATATTTATGTACTCTCCTCCACTTTATCATTGGAATATGGGAGATGAACTCAATATAACCGGTGTAGTTACTCAATATAATGGGATGACAGAAATAGTTGTTTCAGATTCCACAGGATGGGTTTTAATGAGTACCGGAAATCCAACTCCGGATCCTATTGTTATTACTCTTGCTCAATTCAAAGCGAATTCTGAATTATATGAAGGTTCACTTGTTGGTTTTATCGGATTGACTAAAGTTGGCGGTAACTGGCCTGCCAGCGGCAGTAGCGCAAATTTATCATTAAGCGATGGAGTTGATACAGTTGTTTTCAGAATAGATTCTGATACTGACATTGATGGTAGTCCGGAACCAACCTGGCCGGTCGATGTAATTGGAATAGGCAGTCAGTTCGATAATAGCGTACCTTATAACGGCGGTTATCAGGTTTTCCCGAGATTCTATGCCAGTGATTTTCTACCAGCTGGCTCACTACCGGTTGAATTGACTTCATTTTCAGCTAATGTTAATAATTCAAATGTAAATCTTAACTGGTCAACCGCAACAGAAACCAATAACAGTGGTTTCCAAATTGAAAGAAGTATAGTTGGTGGATCATACCAGGTTATAGGATTTGTTGCCGGTTATGGTACAACTACTGAGACTAAAAATTATTCATTTGTCGATCAAAATGTACCAGCAGGAAATTACACCTACAGATTAAAACAAGTAGATTTCAACGGAACATTTGAATACTCAAATACAATAGAAGTAGAAGTTATCGGATTAAAAGAGTTCACATTAGCTCAGAATTATCCAAATCCATTCAATCCAAGTACAACAATAAACTTTAGCTTAGCAGTAGACAGTAAAGTAAGCTTAAAGATATTTAATGTATTGGGACAGGAAGTAGCAACATTGATAAATAGTCAGATGTCAGCAGGAAGCCAGAAAGTAAGCTTCAATGCAAGTACATTAAACAGTGGAGTATACTTCTACAGAATAGATGCAGATGGAGTAGACGGACAGAAGTTCAGTTCAGTAAAGAAGATGATCTTAACGAAGTAATTCGATTATAAAAATCAATTATAATTACAAAGCCCCGCTGAAATATGCGGGGCTTTTTTTATGATACCGATGTATTTTATCTTGAATTGTTACTTCATATTCATTTTAATAACTTTGCCAACAATTTTAACACTTACAGGAAAAATGATGAAAAAAAACTTTTTATTTCTGTTCATACCATTACTAATAATTTCATGCTCCAAAACTTCTGATCAGGATTATTTTGATCAAGGAAGTAAGTATTTAAAGGAGAATAAAATTAATGAAGCTTTAAAATCATTTGAAACTTTATTGGCTGAATATCCAAATAGTAAAATTGCTCCAAAAACTTTAGTACAAATCGCAGCTATGTATCAAAATAATTTAATTAAAGAAGTGAAAATGCTGGAATCATTTAACAAGGCACAGGAATATTTTATGCAAGTGTATGAAAAATATCCTGATAGCGAAGAGGCTCCGAATTCACTATTCATGTCAGGTTATATTCTTGCAAATAATCTTATGAAATTTGATGATGCTACCACAAGATTTAAATTATTTTTAGAAAAATATCCATCACATCAACTTGCATTTTCTGCCAAACAGGAATTGGATAACATGGGTTTATCACCTGAAGAAATACTTAAAAAAACAGAAACCGCAAAAAGTGAGTAAATCATTCTCAGAATATAAAAGTTATTTAGATCCTAATATTATTTCACGAATAAATAGTCTTGATTTGCGTGCGAGACTTGTGGTTGAAGGATTTATGGTGGGACTTCATAAAAGTCCATATCATGGATTTAGTGTTGAATTTTCTCAGCATAGACCATACATGCAGGGTGATAATTTAAGAAGCGTTGACTGGCGTGTATTTGGCAAGACTGAAAAATATTTTATTAAGCAGTACGAAGAAGAAACCAATTTACGAAGTTATATAATTCTTGATTGCAGTAAATCAATGGGATATGCTTCTGAAAAATCTATTTCAAAATTAGATTATGCTTCAACTTTGGTTGCCGCACTATCCTATATTATGATTAAGCAGCAGGATGCGGTTAGTCTTACAATTTATTCCGATAAAATTAATAAACATTTACCACCCAAATCATCCAATACATATTTACAGCAAATATTAAAAGAATTATCAACACTGGAAGCTACATCAAAAACTAACACTGCAAACTCACTTAATAATATTGCAGAAAAAATTAAAAGGCGGGGACTGGTTATTATAATATCGGATTTTTTTGATGATGTTGATCAAACATTAAAAGCTATAAAACATTTTGCGCATAAAAAAAATGAAGTAATTATTTTTCAGATTCTTGATCCCCTTGAGCGCACTTTTGGTTTTGGTAAGGATGCTATTTTTAAAGATTTAGAAACCGATGAAGAACTAACCACCCAACCTTTTCAGATTCAAAAAGCATATCAGGAAGCGATGAAAGAGTTTACGGGTAAAATCAAAAGAGAGTGTTTAAATTCTAACTTTGATTATAATCTGCTTGATACATCTACACCGTTTGATAAAGCACTATTTAGTTATATTCAAAAAAGATCAAAGCTGCATTAGTTCACTAATTTCATTAAAATATTTTTTTGAAAGTGCTTCGGAATAATCAAATGAATTTGATTCCGTAATTATTCTAACAATCGGTTCGGTATTAGATTTTCTGAAATGAACCCAATGATCCTGAAAATCAATTCTTAATCCATCTTCTGTATTGATCTTATTCTCTGTATATCTCTCAACAAGTTTATTAATTATTATATCAGGCGAAACATTTTTAAGTTCTATCTTTTTCTTTGCTATAAAATATTGCGGAAGATCATTTTTAATATCTGATAATCTCTTTCCTGAATCAGCTAAGTATTGAAGCGTAAATGCGATTCCAACCAGTGCGTCTCTTCCATAATGCAGAGCAGGATAAATAACACCGCCGCTTCCTTCACCGCCAATAACTGCGTTAACTTCTTTCATCCTTTTTACTACGTTAGCTTCTCCAACAGGTGAGCGGAACACAGAACAATTATTTTTTATTGCTACGTCTTCAACTGCACGCGTTGTTGAAAGATTGACTACGACATTTCCTTGCTTTTTACTAAGTACAAATTCGGTTGCAAGTGTTATTGTATTTTCTTCGCTAAAAGGTTCACCTTTATCAGTAATTAAAACTAATCTGTCAACATCAGGATCAACCACAATCGCAAAATCAGCTTTATGTGATTTAACAGCTTTCATAGTGTCTATTAAATTTTCCGGAAGTGGTTCCGGTAGACGAGGGAAGACACCGGATTTTTCACAATTCATTTCGATTACATCACAGCCAAAAGATTTTAATAATTCAGGGATACAATATGCACCTGCTCCGTTTACACAATCAGCAAGCACTTTAAATTTTTTTGCTCTTATTTTTTCTAAGTTAATAATTGGTAATGATAAAACTGCATTTACATGATTTAATAATCCTTCATTATAAATGGTTCTTTTTCCTATATTTTTCCAATCTGCATAAACACTTTGCTTATCCAGATATTGCTTCATCATTTGATGCTCTTCCGGAGACATAAACTGACCGGAACTATTCAGTAATTTTAATGCATTCCATTCATTTGGATTATGACTTGCAGATATTGCGATTCCACCTTGAGCATTTAAGGATTTTACTGTGAATTGTACAGTTGGGGTAGGGCATATACCGATGTCAATTACATCCAAACCTTTAGCTAACAAAGTACCGGTAACTGACTGATTAACCATTTCACCCGTGATTCTTGCATCCCGCCCAACGACTATTTTTCCCTTGCCTACAAAATCAGCAAAAGCGTTTGTGTATTTTACTATCACTTCAGGTTCCAGACCTCCACCGACAATTCCACGAATTCCGGAAATACTTACCATCAAAGTTGACATTGAATCTCCTTAAAATTTTATAAAAACTGATTTAGTAAAGTGAAGCTAAAATTTCTGAATCCAATCTTTGGGTGCAATAACAACAACAAATTCACCTTTAATAATTTTATTACCTATTACCTCAAGCAAATCTTTTGGATAGCCTCTCCAGCTTTCTTCAAATTTTTTTGTTATCTCTCTGCAAACAACTATATATCTATCGGGCAGGTATTCATTTAATTCATTTAAAAGTTTTTCGATTCTGTACATAGATTCATATAAAACGATTGTACGATTTTCAGTAGATAATTCTTTAAGCTTTGATTGTCTGCCTTTTTTTTGGGGAAGGAAACCTTCGAATACAAAAGCATCAGTTGGTAAACCGCTCATACTTATAGCAGCAATCAATGCAGAGGCTCCGGGAATTGGCACAATCTCAATTCCTTTTTCAATACAATGAGAAACAAGTCTTACGCCGGGATCAGATATTAATGGCGTTCCAGCATCAGAAATTAAGGCAGCAGTTTGATTTCCAAGAATTCTGTTTACTATAAATTCAATTTTATTCTTTTCATTAAATGCATTTAATGAAATTAATTCTTTTTTAATCTCAAAATGATGAAGAAGATTTCCCGATGTGCGGGTATCTTCACATAAAATAAAATCCACTTCTTTAAGTGTTTCTAATGCACGTATTGTAATATCTTTTAAATTACCGATTGGTGTGCTTACAATATAAAGTTTCATAAACAAATTTAGTTTAAAACAGTTACGGCTCCAACAAAGGAGCCGTACCGTGCAAGTAGTTAATATTAAATTAGTTATTAGACGACATAAAACTTAAAACTTTTCGGATAATTGTCAAGCCTTTGTCAATTTCACCTTCAGTAATATTAAGTGCTGGTCTAAATCTGATAGATCTTTCACCACAG
>DASVGS010000500.1:0-4067 GCA_036379435.1 Ignavibacteriaceae bacterium | reverse complement strand
ATTGCACCCATTATTTCTGATGATGTAGTTGATCCGGATACAGCAGTTGTTACAAGCACCACAATAATTCTTACATCAGTCAAAGTATTTGATCAAAATGGACTTTCAGATATCGACAAAGTATACTTTGTGGTTTACCGTCCGGATGGTTCGTCAAGTAATATCCAGAACTTTTTGTTTGATGATGGAAATGTTTTGGATCATGGAGATCAAACCGCTGGCGATGGAATCTACTCACTATTAATTCAGATTACATCTGCAAATGCAAAAGGTACATACAGACTGGAGTTTCGCGCAAAAGATCGCGGAGGCAAATTTAGTAACATCATTAATCATTCTTTACTTATACAATGAAAAAACTATTATTTATAATTTTTAACACACTACTTATTTCAGTTCAAATATCTGCGCAGAATTATCCTGAAAATTATACTCTTGGCAAAGAGTATAATTCATTAGAAAAAACAAATTTTCAAAATCCACTCAGCAACACAATTACAGATATTATAACAATTGGAGATACTATCTGGTTAGGGACAAGTCGCGGTGTAAGCCTATCTGTAGATGACGGAGAGAACTGGGTAAACTTTTACGGTCAGGCAGATTTTGGTACAGATAACGTTGCAGCAATCGGTTACAACAATGGTGTATTCTGGTGTTCAACTGCCCGTTCAACTGAGGTTACCGGCGGTCAAACTCTTCCGGAAGGAACCGGATTAAAATATACTTCAGATCTTGGAACCACATGGACAAGCATACCTCAACCATTAGATCAGCAAACAGATACAGTAGTACAATATGGAATTAATCAGCTGCGGTCAGTTGCGGTTACTGTTGCAATACAAAATCTTGTATATGATATTGCTTTTACTCCAGGTACTATCTGGATAGCAACCTTTGCCGGTGGATTGAGAAAGAGTACCGATGACGGACAAACCTGGCAGCGTGTTGTACTTCCACCGGATAATTTAAATTCGATTTCTCCTACCGATACTTTAGATTTTTGTCTTACTCCTGTAGGCGGAAATTTTTGTTCAAACGGGAATTTAAATCATAGAGTGTTCTCCGTAATTTCTACGGATAATAATACTCTTTATGTTGGAACTGCAAATGGAATTAATAAATCTACAGATGGAGGAATTAGCTGGATTAAATTTAATGCACAAAATCAAACTGAACCAATTAGCGGAAACTTTATAACAGCACTTGCTTATAATAATGTTACCGGCACAATCTGGGCTTCTACATGGAAAGCAGAAGATCAAGCAGAATTTTACGGTGTAAGTTCATCATCCAATGGTGGACAAAGCTGGCGCACTTATCTTAGAGATGAACGTCCGCACAATTTTGGTTTTAAAAACAATGATGTAATGGTTCCAACTGATAACGGAGTTTTTCGTTCTGCTGATAATGGATTAACCTGGCTTCTTCCAAACTCTATTGTTGATAATAAATCTAAAGCCTCATTAAAAACAAAACTATTTTATGCAGCAGATTCATATCAGCAAAAAATATGGCTGGGTACAGCTGATGGTTTAGTTAGCTTGAATGAAAGTCCCGGTAAAATTTGGGAAGGGGATTGGAAGATTTATTTTGCATCAAAACCTCTTCAATCAAATAATGAAACGTACTGCTATCCCAATCCATTTTCACCAAGGCAGGAGGAATTAAAAATTAAATACAGTACAAACGGAACAGATGCAAATGTAACTATCCGCATATTTGATTTTGGATTTAATTATGTAAGAACTGTAATTCAGAATGCACCGAGAAACCGGGACCTGGAAGGGCCGCCCGATTTTTGGGATGGAAAGGATGATAATGGAAATTTTGTTACAAACGGAGTTTATTTTTATCGTGTAGATGTTGGCGACAATGATGCACTATACGGAAAGATATTGGTGATGCAATGAGATACAAAATATTTTATTTATCAGTTGCATTATTATTTTCCGGGGCATTAATTGCTCAGCCAAAATTTACAGAGATTAGCACTAAACCAGGGGCATTCAGTAGAATCGGATTTGGAGCACGCGGTATTGGAATGGGTAATGCAATGTCGGCTGTAACCACGGGAAATCTTGTGTCATATTATAATCCTGCTTTATCGCCATTCCAGGAAAATAATTCTTTCCAAACTGGTTATTCTATTTTATCCTTAGATAGATCCTTAAATTTTTTAAGCTTCACTCGTAAGTTTGATTTTTATTCCAGTAAGAATGGGTCTGACAATGAAAAGCCAAGCAGAACAGCCGGTATCAGTGTTGGTATAATTAACTCAGGTGTAAGTGGTATTGATGGAAGAGATAATAACGGTTTGCCCACCGGTGAACTTTCCACTTCAGAAAATCAATTTTTCTTAAGTGTGGCTAACAGATTTTCAGAAAAATTTTCTATGGGTATCTCAGTTAAATTTTATTACTATAAATTGTACGAAGAGATTACATCAAATGCTTTGGGTTTAGATATTGGGGCAATTTATAAAGTAAATAATAATTGGAACGTATCTCTTATGATATCAGATATAAATAGTAAATATGAATGGGATACGAGTCCTATTTACGGACAGCAAGGTTTAGCTACCAAGGATGAATTTCCTATTATGAAAAAGGTTGGAGTAAGTTATTTTAATCCAGAAATTAAACTGCTTACTGCATTAGAATTTGAAAACAGTAATGCCGGAACTAACATAATCAGGCTGGGTGCAGAATATAATATTTTTGAAAATTTATTTTTGCGAGGCGGTATTGATCAGCTTAATTTGAGCAACACTGACTCAGGTTTAAAACCGTCTCTTGGGTTTTCATATTCAAAAGCTTTTGGAGATTGGATTGTCGGTGTAGATTATGCGTTTATGGTTGAACAATATTCTTCATCTGATAGGCATATTATCGGGGTTAACTTACAATTTTAGATTATCAATAAAACAATTGAACAATGAAGCAATATAATTTTATAAAAAAACTACTAGCATTTATTTTAATTTCATCGGCAGCAGTTTACTCGCAATCTGCCGGCAGCACCGGTTTATCATTTCTTAAATACGGATTTGGTGCACGTAACATTGCAATGGGTGATGCAGGTACTGCACTTTCTAATGATTTAACAGGTTTGTTTTACAATCCTGCTAAACTTGCTTTAACAGATAAATCAGAAGTTTTATTTATGCACAATGAATGGATACAGGATGTAAGCAGTGAAGTTATCGGAGCAAAGACAACAATTTGGGGTCTGCCGTTTGCATTGGGATTTAATGTTACATCAGTAAGCGGGTTAGAATTCAGAGAAATTGCCGGTGATCCGATTACTACTTTTGATGCAAATTATTTTTATGGAAGTTTATCAACAGGATTTTTTGTAACTGATGAGATATCTTTTGGCGCAGGTATTAAATATTTGTACGAAGGTTTATTAAACGATCAGGCATATGGATTTGGTTTTGATTTTGGTTTAAACTATTTGCTTCCATTTAAGGGATTAACGGCATCCGCAGTTGTAAAAAATATTGGTTCTATGAACGCACTTAGAAACGAAGAGACAAAACTTCCCACCGAATTAAGAATCGGTTCAGCATACACTTATTCTTTGGAAGACGCTAAGTTTTATTTTACAGGAGGAGTCGAGTTCCAGAAGTATTTAGATACGGAAGACAACCATTTTAATTTTGGCGGAGAGGTTTTATACAATAAGCTTATCGCCGCCCGTGCAGGGTACCAGAGCGGTTACGAAAGCCGCGGCTTTACCGCAGGTGTTGGTTTGATGTGGGGCAATCTAAAATTTGATTATGCATTTCTTCCGTTCTCACTTGGTCTGGGCAATGCAAACTTGTTTTCATTACAGTTCAAATTCTGAGGTTGTATACTGGATCTGTCATCCTGAGCTTGTCGAAGGATGATACAGAAATAAATGATTTAAAAGAGGCACGGGCAATCGTGCCTTTTTTATTTTGAATAAAAAAATACCGCCGGAAGCAGAAAACACTTAGAACCTGCCTGCCTGGCAAGCAGGCAAAATCAAAAGTCACAATGTAAAATTCAAAATCACTAATCTTTTTGGCAATCCATAAT